>NZ_VOYP01000030.1:0-37022 GCF_013420235.1 Acinetobacter sp. YH01022
TTCGCAAGAGATGCGATGGATGTCTGATTATTTGTAGTCATAAATTTAAGTCCCCACTTGTTTCTAAGTGGGGACTAAATTAAGGCTTATAGGATGAATTCAGAAGGTGTGTTCAGCGGACGCTTACTTTTATCTAAGGTATTTATAAAGTTGATGGCTATTTAAATTGAACTTAATTTATTATAATTATAATCTTAATTTCAGGAAGTTTAATGTAGAGCTTTCTGTGTATATCACTTTGAAGATTTTCTAAAAAATAAGTGGTTATTTAATCAAATTTTTTAGAGAATAGGAAACTTTATTAATGGTAAATGGGCCAAATAACTGTTATAAATAAATTATTTTTAAAATTTGATTTGAATAAAATATATTAGTGAATATGGATTTAAATAAATTTCCAAAGCAATACCAGCTACTTTATACATTGTCAAAAAGCTTGTTTGTAGATGAGAAGTTTAAATGCGTTGCACTTGTCTCAAAGACTCCATACTTAACAGCACTTATAGCTTGTCATGGTGCAAAAATTGAAATACAGCCACCTTACGCACCGGAAACATGCCTGTTACTTCCTGATGGAAGTGATAGTAAAAAATATGTTCATGCTGTAATAGAGAGTACAGAATACTTCGATGAAGAAAAATACTACTGGTACACATACCGTAAAGTGCGTTCAAACTCTATTTCTGAACCGATCAGATATGCAAAACCAAGCATTTACATTGAAAAGTATGGGAAGATTTTTCCACACGAGACTCCTCAAACTTGGCTTGGTAAACAAGATATAATTTCGGACGATATATACAGCCTAACTAATTCATTTTATCCAGCACTTATAGGTCATGATGCAAAAGCTAAACTTGATTATTGGAAGAGCGTGCCTTTAGGTATATCAAGTAACCCTCAGTTATCAATGGAATACCTTCTAAATTTATCTTCTCAAAGTAGTAAGTTTTCTACAATAAATACCTATTCACCTCAAAGTTTTAACTTTAAAAGATTTGAGAGTCAAATTTGGATTAATGATGTGCCTGAAAGTATTGAACAGGGGCGTTTCCTGATAATACTTTCTCCTACACATAACCGTTATCAGGATTTAATTTCACAAGTAAATAATATTTATGCCAATAACCGACTTACTTCTGTAGAGCCTCATAGAATTCCTTCTGATTTAATAAAGCTTGGTATCATAAATAGAGCCTTATCGGTTATCACGTTAATGCAGGAATCAGCTTCATGAACTCTTTTTTTCCAAGTTTTGAAAGCGCTACCATTATTTCAATACCGTATAAGTATGAACCTCTAATATTTTTCATTAATTCACTCAAACATTTGAGGGCTATATCAAGTGGTGAGGCCCAAATTTCGATTGTATTAGACCAGTCCACTCGATTATTAAATAAATTTATTTCTGCAAAAGAAGTTTTTGAAGATGATCTAAAGAATATAAGAGATGCATGTAGATGTCTTAAGGTTAAAGGCTATCGTGCTGAAATAACTAATACCGCTAAAATTATTTTTGATTCAGTAAAATTTATTGATATCAACGATATAATAATAGACACACTAGAAAGTTTTATACTAAATAATTCTGAAGATATGTATGGGCTTTTAGTTGAATCAATCGATCAATGGAACTTTATTTCTTCACTGCTTCAAAAAAATGATTTATATGAATTTGTGCAGCCAATTTTTCCTAAAACTGCTAGAGAACAATATTTTGATATACCGATAATTACTTTTCTTCCAGCCTATTGGATACCGGAGTTAATAATCCTTCCTCCTTCTGAAAAATTTATTCTAATTCATCCAGAAAACTTATCCATTAATGGGATTAATACTTCAATATTTAAAGCTCCCAATAATCAATCTTTAGAAATTACTATTGATAATCTTAATTTAAAAAAAAATAAAGCAATATCTGTTAAATCTAGCCAAGAGTTTTATTCAAAATTTTCAGCATTTTTCTGCGATGAGATGATTAATAACTCTGACGCATCTTCTCTCATAAGCGATGAGCAACCTCTTCTAAGCATAGAAATTCTTGATCATCATAGCAAAGCTAAATTTATAGAATGTAATAAGGAATACCTTGTAATTGCTAAAGATGGAAAAATAAAATACTCAACTTTTGAAAATAATGAGCAAATTCAAGATATAAGGTATATTGTTGATAGAATTGATACATCTTGCTTAACATCAGAAGATTTAAAACGTAAGCAAAATCTAATTATGGAAAAATGGAAAAAACCTTTGCGTGATCACCCTCATATTGAAAAACTTATAAAAGAATTAGAAAGGCGAGGGGCAATTAAAGCAAGTGTCCAAAATATCAAAAATTGGTATGACCCAGAAAATATCGCTCCAAGAAGTTATGAGGACTATAAGGCTGTCTTATCATTTGCTGGAATTACGGATAAGCATGAGATTGAACGATTCTTTGAGTTTGCTCGAAAAAGAAGAGGTGACTCTATTAGTGAGGGACATGATAAAAAAAGCATTGGCTTAGAGATTGTCAGGGAATACTTAGAAAGTATCAAAAAAGATGAACTACTCGACACTCATTATCAAGTTCAAGGTATTCAATTTACACTTATAGCATTAGGATAAGAATAAATGCCAAAAATGATTCCCAAAAGAATTGATCCGGATACTCCAAGCCCTGGAGAAATAGAATTTTTTACGAGAATATCTCAAGAAGAGGATATTTCAGATTGGATTATTCTTCACTCTTTGTATATTGCTCCGACTCATCATCAAACTCGTATCATGGGTGAAATAGATTTTTTAGTTATCATTCCCAAGCTAGGAATGATAGCAATTGAAATAAAAGCACATCGTGAAATTAGAATTGAAGATGGTGTATGGTTTCTAGGTAGAAGTGATCAAAGTGGTTCACGAAGCCCTTTTATACAACTTAAAGACTCGATGTTCAGCCTTCAAAAATACATCTCGGACAATAATGTTTTCTTAAAAGAAATTCCAATATTCCCATTGGTAATTTTTACTCACTCTGAATTAATACTTGAGAGTGTGGAAATTGACCGAATTAGTTATGCATCCAGTAAAGAATTTAGAAATGGTAAACTATCTGAACTATTGAAGAAAAAAATTACACTTGCTCGCAAGGAGTTTTTTAAAAAGAACTCTGCACAATGGCTACGATCTAATCCTGATCGCCCTGATGAAAAAGATATTTTAAATTTGATTAGGCTGCTTCGCCCTAATATTGAATTAAGTCATCAGGTTGCAAATCACAATGAAACCATTGAAAAGGAATTATTAAAATTTACAGCTGAACAATTTGATGCTCTAGATTCCTTAGCAGATCATTCATGTGTTTTGTTTAGTGGCCCTGCGGGTACAGGCAAAACATTTATCGCTATGGAGTCTGCTATTAGAGCTGCGAAAGAAGGACGCAAAGTATTATTCATTTGTATGAATCGGTTGCTTTGTGAGCATCTAAAAAAGCAGCTCAATGGTTATATAAATATAACTGTTTCAACTTTACATGCCTTAATGAAGTCTTATGACCCTCGAACTAATCCGGACATCGATGGCCAAGAGGATTATTGGAAGAATGAACTGCCTCAATTGGCCTATTCTAATATTATTAATAAATCAGAGGATGGTTCATATGATCTTCTTATTATTGATGAGGCGCAAGATATTATTGGAAATGATCTATGGTTAGATTGTCTTGATCTATTTTTGGATAAAGGGCTAGCCTATGGTAAATGGCATGTGTTTGGTGATTTTGTATATCAATCTATCTATAGTAGAAACGTCTCTGAATCCGAATTAATTAATAATCTAAGAAAAAGAAATCCGAATTTCATAAGCTACAAACTTTATAAAAATTGCAGAAATACAGAGTCATCTTCTCGTCGAAGTTTAACTTTGCTCGCAATGGAATCACCGTACAAAAGTTATCTGCGCTCCCAATCTTCAATTTTAGAGTCTCAATACTACATGTATTCAAATGATTCTGAGCAATTAAAAAAGTTAAATGAGATTCTGAAAAATTGCTTAAAAGAAGGTTTTAGCTATTCGGATATAGCTATTTTGTCGAAGGTAGCAGAGTCTAAAAGTTTAGCATACAAGAACCAAAATTTACTCAATGCTAAAGTTTACAGCCTAGTCTCAGATTGCTTGAGATATACATCTATACATAAGTTTAAGGGGCTTGAAGCTCCTATCATTATTCTTACAGATTTTGATGAAATTGAATCGGAAGAAGCACAAAAAATGATGTTTACAGGAGCTACAAGAGCTACAGACTCTGTTCATTTTCTTTTTCATAAAAAGGTTGAGAAAACATTTAAAACACGATTTGAAAATGCATTGAATAAGCAATTAGGTAAGGAGTAAAAAATGAGAGATGGGGCTGATATTAGAGATAATGTAATTTTTAAAACATTACACGAAGAGTTAGTCGGTCCTTGTGCTTATGGGGAGGAGTTAGATGTTCTTAACTCCCCAACAATTTCAGCCGAATTAAACACAACTTTTGTGACAAAGATAGATAAAGAAGAGATCCTAAAAGTTTTTCCAACTCAAAGGTATGGTATTGGAGTTATTTATCCACAGGATGTAGAGCTAGAATCTAATAGCTCAAAAGAATTTCAAACAGTAATACAGGAGGATTCAGAAGAAACAGAAATTGAGTTTAATGAAACTCAAAATACAAAAAAATTTAATAGCATTAAACAATCAACAGATGAAGATTCCAATGATTTTGATATTGCACTAACTAACAGCAGGGCTCCATCTAGCATTGGTATTTCATTCCTACTCGATCCTCAACTAACAAATGAAATAGTTTTTGAACTTTCAGGTGCTTTTTATAAAAGTTTTAAAATTAATATACAACGAGAAAGCAAACATATCCAAGAAACTTGGTGGTATCGAAAACCAATTAATGTTGTTTTCAAAAAGAAAATTTCAGAGCTGAATAAAAATTTTAAATTCAATATATTTAATGAATGTAATAACTTAGAAGATTTGTTGAATTCATTTTATATCGAAGGTGTTAGTAGAGAGCATAAAGGAAAATTATTAATTACTGTTGTTGTTATCAATCGCCATATTTTACTAGATGACTCTTTCCTTGAAAGAAATCAGAAGTGTTTATTCCAAACACAGCTTCGAGTCATCGTACCCAATATTGAATCACCGGCTATTCTTCCCTACCCAGAACTAGAAAACAATTATCTGAGCGAAGATGAATTAAGTAATCGACTGTTGTATAGAAATGCTCCAGTTTTTGCAAGAGGGCATGGGGTTGCTTCAAATTGGAATAGTACACCATACTTTGAAACCAAGGCAGTAACCTCAGTTTTTACAGAATCTCTACCATCTTTCGAAACACCTAGTATTTCGGCTGAAGTTGAAATTGATAAAAATAATAGTCTAGTCGTTTCCATGGATGCTCTAGCTAACTTTGAAATAGATGGTGAGGGTGATCAACAAATCAAAGCTCTCATAAATGCTTACTCCAATTGGATTTCCAAAAAATTAGAGAATATCAATGTATTAAACTTAGATCCGAAGTTAAAAAAAACAGCTGAAACTCATATTAGAAACTGCCAAGAAGCTTTAGGTCGTATTGAGGCTGGGTATTATTTAATCAGATCTAATTTAAAAATTCGTCGTGCATTTCAACTTGCAAATAAAGCAATGTTGGAACAACAAAAACATGCACCTAAATCAATTCGAGAAGTAACCTTTGATCAAGATGGGCATCCTTTTGTAAAAAATCTATTCAAAGAAAACAGTAATGCGAAAGGTATATGGCGTCCTTTCCAGATAGGCTTTTTGCTTATGTGTATACAAGGAGCAATTGATAATACGCATGCCGATCATGAGAAAGTAGACCTTATCTGGTTTCCTACAGGTGGTGGTAAAACAGAAGCATATCTTGGACTAGCTGCCTTCACTTTAATCTTTAATCGATTAAAAAAGGGAAATGAGGCAGATGGAGTGCAAGTTTTAATGCGTTATACTTTACGCCTTTTGACAGCGCAACAACTTCAGCGTGCTGCAACTCTAATATGCTGCCTTGAAGTCATACGTCAAGAAGAAAAAATCCCTGGAAAACGATTTAGTATTGGACTTTGGGTTGGGGGAAAAAATACTCCAAATAAGCGTGCTCAAGCACTAATGGACCTTACTAATTTAAAATCAAATCTTAAGAAAAAAAGAGAAACTAATAATCCTTTCTTAATTGACAGATGTCCATATTGTGCAACCCAGATGGGGATTGTGAATACTAAGGATAACTCTAAAGTGGTTATTGGATACAAGGTAAGTGAACAGTCTAATTCCGTAATTTTTTCCTGTGTTGATACTAACTGCCTTTTTCATAAACAAATCCCAGTCTTTGTAATTGATGAAGATATTTATGATGAACGTCCTTCGGTGGTTATTGGAACCGTCGATAAATTTGCAATGCTTGCTTGGCAACCAAAAATACGAAGTATTTTTGGTTTAGATGATGATGGAAAAAGATGTGCTCTACCTCCTCAACTAATTATTCAAGACGAGCTTCATTTAATCTCAGGTCCCCTTGGATCTATGGTTGCTCTATATGAACCACTTATTGAGAAATTATGTTCAGAAGATTTAAATGGTACTAATCGAAAGCCAAAAATAATCTGTGCTACTGCTACAACTAAAGGATATAGAGAGCAGATAAATGGAATCTATGGACGGAACGATGTCAGTATATTTCCACCACCTGGACTTGATGCAGAAGACTCCTTTTTTGCTAAATATGCACGAGATTCTGAAGGTAAATTATTGCCAGGTCGTAAATATGTCGGTGTATGTGCGCCAGGTTTAGGATCGATCTTAACAACGCAAGTTCGTACCCAATCTGCTTTACTATTTGCTGCTAATAGAGTAGAAATTGAGCAAAGAGACCCTTGGGTAACATTACTTTCTTTCTACAATAGTATCAGAGAGTTAGGTGGGGCAATTACATTATTCCAATCAGATATTGTTAGTTATTTATTAGAGCAAAAGAGACGATATCCAAGATGGATTCTTCCTAGAAGGATATATCAAGACCAAGGTATGGAGCTCACCAGTCGCTTAAAGGATGATGAAATCCCCAAAGCTATCGTCGCTTTGGAAGAAAGGCTTAATCTATCCAATCTGAGTGATATTTACAAAAATCTAGGGAGTGAGTTAAAGGATCTTGAAAACAAATATCCAGAACTCTCGAAATACGTCTTACAATTAACTCAATGTAATGAAAAAAAGAATAAAATTGAGTTAGAAGCTTATTACTGTCTAGAAAATATAAAAGTCTACCTAAGTAAGCAAAACCCTAAATTAAAGCTGCCAAAGAACTGTAAAAAACTTTATGAACTATGCATCAATTATAATGTTCAAGCTTATTGTTTAGCATCAAGCATTATTGAAGTTGGTGTTGATATTGATCGTTTATCTGTCATGTCCATCATTGGTCAACCAAAAACTACTGCGCAATACATCCAAGTATCAGGTCGTGTTGGTCGAAAATCTGATGAGCGTCCCGGATTAGTAGTAACTATCTATAATAACTCAAAACCACGTGATAAATCACATTACGAGGATTTCAGAGGTTATCATCAGAGACTATATGCAAAAGTGGAACCATCAACAGTTACTCCATTTTCCAGACCTGCAATAAAACGAGGGCTAGGAGCCATTACTATTGCTAATGCTCGCCAGTTATCTCCATTAGATGCTAAACCAAGTGATATTAATAAATCTGTAATAGAGAATTGGAAAGTTGAGTTATTTAAACTTAGATCTAATTCAATGACTCAAGATGAGCAAACTTATTTAACCAGTTTCTTTGATCAGTTTTTAAAACGTTGGGATAAGATAAAAACTACTTACAACGAATGGGGACAATTAAAACCTGATAGTGAACCAGCACAACAAGACCTCCTGCTTCCACTAGGTGTCGTTCGTAGCTCCAAGGCAAAAATCCGTTGTCCAACCAGTATGCGTAATGTGGATAATGAATCTAGTTTATGGATTACAGGGGTTTATGACCAATTTGAAGAAGAGGATGATTGGGATGAGTAAAAAGAGTGAAGTTAAAACACGAAAAGGGCAATTAATTCATACTTTTGGCCCTGGTGCTATGCAAATCAATAAGAATGGGATATCCATGATAGCATGCGGTTTAGACTATTGGTTTACTAAAGATGGAACAACTGAACCTCTAAGCAATGGTGTAATTAGTAAAAAATATGAGTTTACTGATGAACGCTTGGCAAATAAATTAGGAGTAGGTCATTTTAGAGTACCTCCTGATGCAATCACTTTAGATGGTCATCAAAAAGTGCAAAGCCCCATTCCAGCAATTAGATTTCCATATTGGCACATCTGTAGTAACACCAATTGTCAACGTTTAGTTAGAGTTTCAGCGACGAGTGAAGATGAACACAAATGTGAGCATTGTAAAGCACCAGTTTATCAATCTCGTTTCGTCTGTGCATGTAGTAATGGTCATTTACAAGATTTTCCATGGTTCGACTGGTTGAATAGCCATAACAATTCTGACTGTAATGAATTGACTTGTAAGCTGGCACTTGTAGGTACAGGCAGTACTGCAATTTCTGGCGTCAAAGTTAAATGTTTGACTCATGGTTCTAGACCAGTATCACTTGCGGGTATTTTTACTAAATCCCAAGAAGCGAATGGGGAGCCATCATCAATATTCAAAGATAATGGTATTCAATGTCTGGGGCATAAACCTTGGCTTGGATGTAACAGCTTCGAGCCTTGTAGTCAGCCATTATTTGCGGCTTTAAGACAAGCAACTAATATCTATTTTTCAAAAACAGATTCATCTATACAAATCCCGACAAGTGGAAGTAATATAAATAGTGAGTTGGAAGAAAAGTTTGAGAATTTACCTTTGGGTTCAAAAGAGCTAATCAATGCTAGTGGGGATATACAGCAAAAGGTTGATTTTATGACTCTGGCAACTGATGGTGTATTTTCAAAAGATGAGATAGTTGCCTTTTTTAATGAGCAGCAGAAAGATGTGCAAACTACACCATCACCAGCAGATACTGATATAGAATATAAATTTCAAGAATATCAGCATCTCCTTCAACTTGCGACTAGGGGTCCTTTAATCACTAAGCCTCTAGCAATAGAAAGCTTTGAGATGTGGTTTCAAGACTGTTTTTCCGCCATTACTCAAGTTAAAGAGTTAACTATCACAAATGCATTTTATGGATTTGACCGTATAGAACCGCAAACGAATCGAACTATTGATAATTATAAAAAATATTTACGAGAATCTACTAATGGCGATTCAAACTGGTTACCCGCGGTTCAAGTCCATGGTGAAGGAATTTTTCTCCAATTTAATCTGGAAAAAATTAAGCAATGGGCTTTGAATTTTGAAAAAGGACAGGCTTTTAGAATCCTTATTGAAAAAGCAAACAAAGCTCCTCTTTTTCAAAATATTGGAGATATTGGTCCAGCATTCCTTTTAGTTCATACTTTTTCTCATCTTTTAATTAATCAGCTTATTTTTGACTGCGGATATAGCACCGCATCTTTAAGAGAAAGGCTCTATGTTAGTAATACTTCTGAAATAGAAATGTGTGGTCTTCTAATATATACAGCAGCTGGTGATAGTGAAGGATCATTAGGAGGGCTTGTTCGAATGGCTGAGCCTAATATCCTTCAACCTGTCATCAAAAAAGCGATAGAAAGCTCTAATTGGTGTAGCTCAGATCCTATTTGCCGTGAAGTTGGAGATAATGGCGGTCAAGGTCCTGCAGGTATGAATTTGGCTGCTTGTCACAATTGTGCATTATTGCCTGAAACCTCATGTGAGGTTTTCAATTCACTACTCGATAGAGGAGCTGTAACAAGCAAAGATCTGAGCGGTGTTGGCTATTTCGACGAATTGTTTACTGACTCCAAAATCTCGTAGACGATAGTGGCAATTTGTCTAGCCAAAAATGGAGGTACCGCATTGCCGATTTGATGAAATTGATTTGTTCTTTTCCCCATAAAAACATATGAGTCAGGGAAAGATTGAAGTCTTGCAGCTTCCCTGACTGTCAAAGAACGGCATTGCTTAGAATCCGGATGAATAAAGTAATGACCATCTTTTGAAATATGGCTTGTAATTGTACTTGAGGGTCTATCTAAACCCTGAACTTTAAACCTATCTACAAATTTCCCACTATTCCAGCTCTTATGATCAGGCGACAATGTTCTTGGAAACTCATGATCTTTAGGATTTCGGCCATAGGTTTCTCTAAAAACTGAGCAGAAAAAGTATCTAATTAAGTCGCTATCCATATGTGGTCTAGGAAAGTGATCTAATATTTTTGAATTTGGCGAATCAAATACGAAGTCATAATACTCATGATTTGTTGTATACGGATATTGATACTGAAAATGTAAAGAATCCGATTCATTTTCATTATTTAGAAGCAATAAATGTTCTTGTAAAGAATTAATTAATTTTTTATCTAAAATATTACCATCAGTATTTATTAGTTTATTAATACCTTCAGTAATATTCCATTTCCATTTTTCTGCAGTATTTTCAGTTTTAAAATAAACACTTCTATTAGAAAATTTACTACGGCATGGGGGTAAATTCCCTATAGCCTCCCCAACCGAAATATTTGTTTTTTCTATTAATTTTCCAATTTTTATCTTCTGTGATAAGAATGAATCCTTTATCCCTAAAATGATAACCCTATGTCTGGTTTGTGGAATGCCATAATTTTCACTAGCTAAAACAAATTCTTTAATATCATGAAAACCATTTGACTCTAAGCTGTATGGTTTACCATTTTTTAAGCTAAATAATGTATAACCTTCACTACAAGTTTGAAGGTCAGATATAATTTTATTAAATACAGCTCCACCATTCACTTGAGAGGAAAGCACTCCTTTAACATTTTCCATAATAAAAATATCTGGCGAAAATATTTCCATAATCTTTAAATATTGTTGATATAGAAAATGTCTCTGATCATTCTCAGGAATATAATCTTTATTTCCTTTATTCCTAGCTCGACCCACAAGTGAATATGCTTGACAGGGAGGACCACCAATTAAAACTAGGGGTTTCTTTTCATCAATATTTTTCTTTATATGAGTAAAAATAGACAAATCTTTTGACTCATCTTCTCCTAATGTTAAAAGATAAGTTTCATGGCATGCTTCATTCCATAAATATTCTGTATCGGCATTATAAGGATATAGACAGTGCCCTTGTATATATTCAAAGTACTCTTTAGGTAGTTTCTTTTTGTTCTGAATAATTTTTCTATAGAAACTTCTAAGGCGTAGTGTTGCATGAGCATATATATCTTTCTCTATGGAACATAAAGATTTATATGGAAAATTATTATTAGCTTGAAATGAGAAAAAACCTTCACCTAATCCACCAGGTCCAGCAAAAAGGTCTATGACATTAATTTCCATTTATTTCAACGTAGCAATATTTCAACACCAGGATAGTACTTTTTTATTATTTGTAAAGTACTTTATAGGTTTTGATTATTAATAACAGTCAGATTGAATAATAGCTCTTAGATCAGATAATAGATACACAAACTATATCAAGCTAAAGCCAGATTGTATTTTAAACATTCTAAAATAACTTTATGCTAGTTTATGTTTAGGAAAAGGCACAATTTTATCCCTCAAGCCATCAATAAAATCAGACCATTCCTGCATCATCTTTGTTCTGTATTCCAAATGCTGCGCATGGTTATACGCCTGTGACACAGCATTCCCCACTCGATGCGCCAACTGAATTTCAATGGCATCATGCATGTATCCTTGCTCATGCAGTGTGGTTGATGCAAGTCCCCGAAAACCATGCCCAGTCATTTTACCGTTATAACCCATTGTGCGAATTACGCAGAGTAGGGCATTACTACTCATCGGTTTGGCTGTGCTGTGATTATAGAAAACGTACTGCTTATTACCTGTGAGAGGTCTTAATCCTTCAATTAATTCAATTGCCTGTTTGGATAATGGAACAATGTGAGGCTGAGCCATTTTCATTTTTTCAGCAGGAATTCTCCATAAGTGATTATCAAAATCAATCTCATTCCATTCCATCATTCTGAGCTCAGCTGTGCGTACAAAAGTTAAGGTCATCAGCTGAATTGCGGTCTTAATCATTGGATTACCATGATAGCGATCCATGCGCTCAAGGAATGGTGGGAACTCAGAAATATCTAGACGAGCCATATGTTTCACCTTACGAGGCTTTAAAGCCTCTTGAAGATATCGTGTCGGATCATGCTCAATAATCCCTTTACGGATCGCATAACGGAAAACACGTCCAGCTAAAGGGATGGAGCGTTTAGCCATTTCCTGTGCGCCTCGAGCTTCGATTTTTTTGGCGCAGGTGAGTACATCTGTCCCTTTGATTTGGTCAATCGGCATATTACCCAAAGAAGGGAAGAGGTCTTTTTCAAAAACAGATAAATCACGTAAATAGGTTACTTCTTTGATAACAACTTTACGGTCTTCCATCCACTCCATTGCAAGTGCTTTAAAAAGTGTATTTTCATCGGCTTGCAATTTTTTTTGCTTTTTTGCCTCGTTGGGATTGATCCCATCTTTAAGCTTTAATCTTGCTTCATCTCTAGCACGGCGAGCTTGGGCAAGTGAGGTTTCAGGGTATGAGCCAATGCTGAAAATATTTTCTTTGCCATTGAAGCGGAACTTCATACGCCAATGCATACCACCTGAAGGAGTGACCTCCAGATACATGCCTTTTTCATCAGAGTATTTAGTTTTCTTTTCTGAAGGTTTTATTTTTCTGACTTGAGCATCTGTAAGCATTGCAAGGTTTCCACAGAATTTGGGGTATAATTTTGGAGGTAATTTATTATACCCTCAGTTATACCCTCAACTATATCAAGCTTGCAATAGATAAAGTAGACTATATTAGACATAAAAAAAAGCCTAAATCCTTTAGATTCAAGCCTTTTAAGATCTCATGAGACATCACGAGAAAGATATTTGGCGGTGAAAGAGGGATTCGAACCCTCGATACGCTATTAACGTATACACACTTTCCAGGCGTGCTCCTTCAGCCACTCGGACACTTCACCATTGCGCCGCGATGATAGCGAAAAAAAGCCCTTCTGCCAAGTTGAAACAATTGATTTAGAGCAAAAGTTTTTGCTCAATGATATCATTGCGAAAAAATAGTGTTCAAAACGAAGACGAAATATGCAAAGTACTGCACAAAAAGCCGCATTGCCCGCGATTACTCTGGCAGCATTAGGGGTTGTGTTTGGAGATATTGGAACCAGTCCACTCTATGCGCTGAAAGAATCATTCCATACAGTACATGGCTTGGGGATTAACCCTGAAAATGTATTGGGTATTTTGTCGATTATTTTTTGGACCATGACACTGGTCATTACCATTAAATATGTCGCGATTGTTATGCGTGCAGATAACAATGGCGAAGGCGGAATTATGGCGTTGTTGGCCCTAAATTTGCGTAATACAAATTTTAGTGATCAAAAAAAGTTGCTGTTAATCGCGATAGGCTTTATTGGTGCTTCCCTGTTTTTTGGGGATGGCATCATTACCCCTGCAATTTCAGTGTTATCTGCAGTTGAAGGGCTTTCTATCGCTACAAATGTTTTAGACCCTTATATTGTACCAATCGCCATGACGATTGTGACCATATTGTTCATCATGCAAAAGTATGGAACAGCCTTTGTGGGCAAGTTTTTTGGTCCATTAACTTTATTATGGTTTTTAGCACTCGGATTCTTGGGAATCTCCAGCATTATTCAGACTCCTGTGGTTTTGGGGATGTTTAGTCCACATTGGGCTTTCCATTTTATTGTTACTAATCCCTTAATGACCTTCTTTATTATGGGTGCGGTCGTACTGACCGTGACAGGCGGGGAAGCCCTGTATGCCGATATGGGCCATTTTGGTCCTGTTCCTATTCGCTTGGCATGGTTTTTTGTGGTGTTACCTTGTTTGTTAATTAACTATGCAGGTCAGGGGGCATTATTACTTCGCGATCCAAGTGCAATTCAAAATCCATTCTATTTGTTGGTACCTGAATGGGCTCTATACCCCATGATTTTCTTGGCAACGATGGCCGCGGTCATTGCCTCTCAAGCTGTTATTTCAGGGGTGTTCTCTTTAGCACGTCAAGCCATTCAATTGGGTTATTTACCACGACTAACCATTAAACACACCTCAGACTCAGAACAGGGACAAATCTATGTGCCTTTACTGAACTGGGTTTTACTGGCCTCTATTATTGTACTGATCTTGATTTTCCAAACCAGTTCACGCTTATCTCATGCTTATGGTCTGGCTGTGACCATGACCATGTTATGTGACACCTTACTGATTGCTGTGTTTATTCGTTACACATGGAAATGGAACCTACCGAAACTGATGCTGCTGATTACTCCATTCTTGGTATTGGACTTGGTATTGGTAAGCGCAACCTCACTCAAAGTATTCTCTGGGGGATGGGTTCCACTGTTGATAGGTGGAATTGCTTTCCTTCTATTAATGACATGGAAAGAAGGGCGTGAACTGACCTTCGCCAAGCTCCAGCAAGATACCTTACCTTTAGATATATTCGTGCAAAGTATCGATGAGCAAGCCAATTGGGTAGAAGGGGAAGCTATATTTCTCACGGGTACTCCCACCGTGGTGCCGCATGCCATGTTGCATAATATGAAGCACAATAAGGTCTTGCATCAGAAAAATATTATTTTGACGGTTAAAATTCAAGATGTTCCTTACGTCGCTGATCAGGATCGCTTCCAAGTAGAAATGATGAATCGCCATTTTTATCGGGTTGAACTGTTTTACGGTTTTAAAGATGAGATGAATATTCCGCAGGCACTCGAAGCGGTCTACCAATCGATTGAACTTGAATATAATTTGATGCAAATCAGCTTCTTTGTTTCGCGTGAACGAATTATTAGTACAGTGGGTGACGGTATGGCCTCTTGGCGCGAAAAGCTGTTTATTTCGATGCAGCGCAATACCAGTCCGGTGAGTGACTTTTATCGGATTCCTCCCAATCGTGTGGTTGAATTAGGCAGTCAAATCGAAATCTAAGTTTCAGATCGTATAGACAATAAAAAACCAAGGTGGAAAATCCTTGGTTTTTTATTTGGAGGATGAAAGCCTGAAAAAGAGCGTGATTAGTTCTCTGTTGCCTCTGTCATTGGTACTTCAGGAGAGACCTTTACCGGAGCATCGATTACAGCAGCTTCTGGTGCTGCTTGTACTGCATCATCTGGCTGTGTTGCTTCAGGAGTGGCTGCAAAGGCTTCCTGGGTTGCAGTGGTCTCAACATGATTTGCTGGTGCGGCAGCCGCAGATTCATTGCTTAGTTCTGCTTGAGGCATATTTGCTGCATTGACTTGTGCATCAGCAGCAGATTGATTGACCGGCGCAGTTGCAATCTGTTGATCTGAACCTTGTTCCGCCTGTTGTGCAGCTAATTCGCTAT
Source organism: Acinetobacter sp. YH01022 (assembly GCF_013420235.1). Taxonomy (NCBI): domain Bacteria; kingdom Pseudomonadati; phylum Pseudomonadota; class Gammaproteobacteria; order Moraxellales; family Moraxellaceae; genus Acinetobacter; species Acinetobacter sp. YH01022. The sequence goes on from NZ_VOYP01000030.1 coordinate 15,512, forward strand.
TCTGTTGTATCTGATCTACATGGTCAGATACAGCCTGAGCTGTTTGCTCAATAGCAGATTCATTTGCTTGTGCGCTAGATGAATCAACTTGTGCTGCTGTATTTATCTCTGAGCTTTGTGCCACAGTTGCATCTGAAGCTGATCTGGCTTGTGCTGCGGTTTCAGAACTCGCTGCATTTGCCTTGGTAGCAACTTGACCTGCATCCACAATGCGGATTTGACCGCTAGCCACTAATTCTTCAATCGAACCTGCCTGACCATTTACTGCAGTGCTTACTTTGACTTTAGATAGACTTTCTAAGGTATCGCCCGGTTGAATGGCTGGTTCTGCGAATGCCGTTGCACTCATCATTCCTGTAACCAGACTTAAACCTAAAAGCTTAAAATGCATAAAATACTCCGTAGCAATCATTATTCAGATTTTTTGCGTATTTTTACCTTGTCATAAGCAGCATCGGTTTTTCAATCAAACATACGTAAAGCTCTTAAGACTGGTTAGAAAAGCTTTAGAAAATGAGACAGACTGTTACAACAACTGTGCTTTTGTTGAACAGTTTTAGGCTAATTGTTAAGCAAATAAAATTTGCTACATATACTTCATTTTCACTGCTTGTTAAGCTCGTGAAAAATGAGGGTTGGTCTCAAAATGGCAGTCAAGAAAGGTAAAACGGGTCAATCTGTAATGCAAATTTTAAAGCGGAATAGTTTAAAAATTATCTTGGGAGTAGTTGCAACCAGTAGTTTTGCAATTGCCTTTGGACAAGAAAGAATTCAACAGCTGATTTCATTGCCATCAGTCTCCAACTCGGCCTGTCTGGATCAGTTTTACCGCGATATTCCGCCGTATCTGGCCAAAAAAAGCCTGACTAAAAATACTTTTCCGCTGTGCTTTAATGGCTTTAACGTGATGTATTCGGGGGTATCGAAAACACCTTTATGGGTGGCAGAAGCCCTGACGCCACAACGCTTGAGCCATAAAATTCCACGTGAAGACAATTTCCATGAAGAAACACGTCTAAAGACAGAATATCGAGCGACCTTGGCAGACTATAAAGCTTCGGGCTATGACCGCGGACACATGGCACCCAATGCCGATATGCCGAATAAAGATGCGCAGTTTGACAGTTTCTCATTAGCCAATATGGTGCCGCAAGCTCCGAAGAATAATCAGCAGGTTTGGCGAGAGCTGGAAGAAGCGACTCGTGCGATCGTGACCAAGCAGAAGCAGGATGTCTATATTGTAACGGGACCGGTGTATTCAGCTAAAAAATTGAAGACAATTGGTAATGGGGTGATTGTTCCAACAGCGACCTATAAAGCCATCTATATCCCAAAAACAGGGGCAGCAGGGGTGTACTATGCCGACAATACCCTGAAAAATACTGCACCGAAAGTGCAGGTGATCAGTATCTGTGCTCTGGAAGATCTGACAGGAATTAATATTTTTCCCCAGTTAACCGAAGACCAGAAGCGCAATACTTACAATTTGCCACTAAAGGCAAGTGCAGTGAAAGCAACTCAGAAAATTGCCTATTCACATTGGGATGCAGAAAGCCAATGTGCCGAAGAAGTCAGTGCAGATGAGCTTAACGCTTTGCAGAAAAAGTTTAAATCTTCCTCCGCAAGTTCAGCAAATTTAACCCCTGCACAAGAGAATAATGGCAGTGCAGCAACGAACGGTTCAAATACTCAAGATGCAATTATTAAACAGTTGATTGAAGGGCTTTTGCAGTACATTTTACAGTTGTTGAAATAAGCCTTTTTTAGGTAGGATGAAAGTCGTCATCCTACCTTTTTAATAACAACAAAGAGCAGTGAGAATACAATGTTCAAGCCTTTTGAAAATGGTACCGAATCGCATGCCATTCACGACCTCACCTTAGAAAATCAAGAAGACTGTGTCAGTATTTATGGCAATTTACAGCTGACCAAAGATCAGGCCGGGCTTCAGGCAGCGAAAGCCTTGCAGGCTTTTGTCAATGCTGTGGTCAGTGCTTTGGAAAATGAAGCTCATCTTCCGGAAAAAATTGACCGTCAGAATGAACAGGAAATTGAAAATCCATTTTTATAAGCAGTGCTTATGTTTCACATGGAACATAAAAAAAGCTCACCGACGTGAGCTTTTTTATTCTTCAGGATATTTGATATTAATCGGGAAATTGCTGGTTGATTAATCATAACATGCTGAATAGATATGACATTTACTTAATGATTTGAAGGTAAATTTATGCATATTGTTGTTGTCGCCATTGCTGCGGTGTCATGCCTGTCCACTTTTTAAAAGCACGCTGGAAGGCACTTTGTTCGGAATAACTCAGCAATAAGGCAATTTCTTGCAGGCTGAGATGCCGATCTTTTAAATATTGCTCTGCCAATAAATGTCGTACTTCTTGCATACGCTGCTGATAGGTGGTGCCTTGTTGTTGTAAATGGCGTTGCAATTGCCGTACCGACATACTGAGCTGCTTGGTAATCGGTTCGATTTGATACAGGTTTTTTTGCAGTCCGGTGAGAATAGCTTGTTGCAGACGTTCATCTAATTGGGTGGAATTCGGAAGTTTATCCAGGAGTGCCTGAGCTTGCTGCATCAGCAAATGTTGCAGGGTTTGGTCTCCTTGACGAAAAGGCTTGGCGAGCTCGGCAACTGGTAAAATAATTTGCGCCACAGGCTGAGAAAAACGGACTTTGCAATGGAAATACTGTTCGTATAACGCGACATTCTTGGGTGCCGGATGGGTAAAGTGAACCTCATGAATATGAATATCTTCAAATTCCATAGAATGTTTCAGGAACTGAAACATCACGGCAATTGCGATTTCATTGCTGACTTGAGTGGTCAGATGAAAAGGAACACTTCCCCAGCCAATGGCCAAATAATCCCCTAGCATGTCGGCTTGTAAGGGGCTGCCATCATAGATCAAACGATGCAGGTCATGATAACGATACAAAGCTTCACCTAAGGTATTACAGGACAGGGCAATATAGGCAATGATGCCGAGATGTTTGGGTTGTACATATTCGGCAATCTCTAAGCCGAGTGCAGGAATTTTTAAATGCTGATCTACATCGGTCAGTAATTCGCGCCAAAGACAAAAGTCAAAGCGTTCCAAGTTCTGAACTTGTTCAAGTTTTTCAGAAATGGCTAAGCCTTTGGCCTGACTATAGGCATAAAGTAAATGCCCAAGTCCGCCATATACAGAGCCTGTGTAATCTTTAAACTGATGCATATTGATCTTTTTATTGTCGTAATTTGTCAATGAAGTTTTATTTTAAGGTCAATATTTAGCACATTTCATTGCCTATATTCAATACAGAATAGGGAGAAAGCGATAATGTGGAAAGGTTTCTTGTTGGGTTTGGTGGTGGCCAATGGCTTTGAATGGATCGCACACAAATATATTTTGCATGGCACACATCGCAGTGGAAAGCCGCGTTATAGTCCGGTGCCAGACAGCATGAAATCACATTGGGAGCATCATCGTGAAGTCAGAAAAACGGCATTTCATGACCATGGCTATGTCGAAGGTCTTGCCAATTGGCGCACTAAAAATGAAATTATTTCACTGACTGTGGTTGCGGGCGTTTTTGGCACGCTATTTTATCCGGTCTCCAAAGGCATGGCACTGTCTACGGTATATAGTGCCTGTAATTATTATTATATTCACCGCCGTGCCCATTTAGAGCCAGAGTGGGCCATGAAAAAAATTCCCTGGCATTATGATCATCATATGAATTCCAATCAGGATGCTAACTGGTGCGTGACCAAACCCTGGTTTGATTATGTTTTGGGAACTCGGGTGATTTCAGCCCCAGAATTGCAGGAGGAAAATCCCTTAGGAATTTTGCTGCCCGACATAGTTTCAAATCTGTTGAACGGTATAACCGAGCGTTATTTTCCGGCGAAATGGGTGGAAAAACAGGGTAATTAGTTATTTTTTTAGAATGAAGTGTAAGTTTTATCGATCAGGAAGATATTGCGCGATAAAATAGCTAGAAGACACGACTGCCGAGATCTTGTCGTAATTTGTCAATATTTTCGGTATTAATAGTCAATGTTTTTATTATTATTTGTTATATATTTGTTTTCGCAATCAGGCTGGCCCAGTTAAGTTGACGAGTCACTGTATATGTCATTTTACTGTTTTTCTTTTCAAGAAACCGCGCTGTAGTTTTCTTGGTTTATAGGGAGTCTTCAAGACTCCCTTTTTTTATCTGCACTTTTTATGCGGGTCTGATTTCAGAGCTGGTCTATAAATAAAAAAGAGTGGAAAGGACCACTCTTTTTAGATTAACTCGTGTCACTTCTTAGAGACGCATTTCAATCCCTTGTGCAGCCAGATACTGTTTGGCTTCCTGAATGGTGTATTGACCAAAGTGGAAAATAGAAGCTGCAAGTACTGCATCTGCACCACCCTTAAGAATACCATCAGCCAAATGCTGCAAGTTACCCACGCCACCAGAAGCAATAGTTGGAATGGTGACACGGTCATTGATGTTACGCATTAAGGCCAGGTCATAACCGGCTTTGGTGCCATCGGCATCCATAGAGGTAATTAACAGTTCGCCCGCACCGTAATCGGCCATTTTGACTGCCCATTCAATCGCATCAATGCCGGTCGGTTTACGGCCACCATGGGTGAAAATTTCCCATTTATTGTCGCCGGTTTTCTTGGCATCAATCGCAACTACAATACATTGGGCACCAAAGCGTTGCGAAGCCTCTTGAACAAATTCCGGGTTAAATACTGCAGCCGAGTTAATGCTGACTTTATCGGCACCGGCATTCAGCAACAGGCGGATATCTTCCACCTTGCGTACACCGCCGCCTACAGTTAGGGGAACAAAGACACTTTCTGCCATGCGTTCAACAGTACGGTAAGTGGTATCGCGACCGCTGGAGGTGGCAGTAATGTCCAGGAAGGTAATTTCATCGGCACCCTGTTCATTATAACGGCGTGCTACTTCGACCGGATCGCCTGCATCACGAATATCAAGGAACTGTACGCCTTTCACCACTCGACCATTATCTACGTCAAGGCAAGGAATAATACGTTTAGCAAGCATAATTTTTTCCAAAAATAACAGCCGATTATGAAACTTCGCCACGAAGGTGCTACACCTTGGTAGTTGTAGCAGGTATTCTATCAAAATTATGTAAGTTTTTTTGCAGGTTTTCTATGTCGGTTTATACCACTTTGACTTTACAGGAAGTTCAGGCGTTTGCAGCACCTTATGGATTAGAGGTGCTGGAGCTGATTCCGATTCAAGGCGGGATTCAGAATACCAACTATTTTTTAGTCTGTGAAAATGCAAAGCAGTATGTGCTGACCGTATTTGAAGAAATGGATGAGCAGGGTGCAGCAGAACTGGTTCCGGTACTGGAGCATTTAGGTCAGCAAGGTTTAGCCGTGCCTGTACCGTTAAATTATACAGGGCAGGCTATTCATCCTTTAAAAAATAAGCCTGCGCAGATAGCACCACGCATGATGGGCAAGCATCCCATGCCAGCAACTTTGGAACAGGCACAGGCCATTGCTGTGGCTCAGGCGAAAATCCATATTGCCTTACAGGGTTTTCCACTGGAACGGGCCGAATATCGTAACCACAATTACTGGCTGCAAGTGGCGAAAGAATTAAAACCGACTCTAAATCCTGCCGATTCTATTCTACTTAGTGAAGTGCTGGGGCTTTATGACGCGCTCACTGCCGTCTATCCAAACCGTCCCAAAGGCTTTATTCATTCCGATTTGTTCCGTGACAATACCTTGTTTGAAGGCAATGAATTGAAAGGAATCCTGGATTTTTACGAGTTAAACAAAGATGAATTCCTGTTTGATATTGCCATTACCTTAAATGACTTCTGTACCGAATATCCCGAGGTGTATTTAAATGAAGCGAAAGCCCAAGCCTTTTTAGAAGCCTATGAAACGGTGCGCCCCCTGACTCAGGATGAAAAATCCTGTCTGGAAATTTATCTGGCCATGGCGGCAGCACGGTTTTGGCTGATGCGTTTACAAGTCGCACAAAAAAATGCACAGCAAGGACGTACAGGAGATGATATTCTTCAGAAAAATCCTTTGGAAATGCGTAATATGCTGGTAGAACGACTAAAATTTGTGACGGCTTGATATAGGATATAAAAATGCGTGATCAGGGGCGATTGGTCGAATGGTTTGATGAAAAAGGCTATGGTTTTATTCAGCCCAATGATGCCTCGAAAGATCGCGTGTTTTTACATATCAAGGATTTTGCCCGTCAAGGGCCCCGTCCGATTGTGGGTTGTGCGCTTGAATATACGGTCTTGCTGGATGGAGATGGACGTTATCGTGCCCAGCAGGTGACTTATCTTAAAGCGTCACAAACAAAAAAAAATGTGAGCAAACCAAAGCTTTCCAAGCAACCGGCACAAAAATTAAAACCGATGCAAATTGCCTGTATCGGTTATATTTTGGCTCTGGCCGTGTTTACTATAGCGGGTTTATTAAGTGGCATGGTGCTGTTATTTATTAGCATCATTAATGCCATCACTTACTGGATGTACGCTCAAGATAAAGAAGCTGCCTTGCAAGGTAATCGCCGCGTACCCGAGCAAACCCTGCATCTGTTATCTTTTCTAGGCGGCTGGCCTACGGCATGGCTGGCTCAGGAAAAGCTGCGTCATAAAACACAAAAACAACCCTTTAGAAAAATTTATTTTTGTACTATAGCCTTGAACATACTTTTGATTTTATGGCTGATTTCTCCTTTTAATGTGTTGAAATTTTAAAAGGGGGGAACGATTACTTAAAAGGTATAATAATGAATTATTCTATCGATCAAGATCCCAACCGTACCCTGACTTTAATTCTTTATATCCTGTACATTATTGCCATTTTCACCGGTGGTTTGCTTGCTGTAATTGCACTTGTGATTAACTACATTAAACGCAATGATGTACGGGGTTCCATTTTTGAAAGCCATTTTAGCTGGCAAATCCGGTCCTTCTGGTGGTATCTGTTTTGGAACCTGATTGCCTTTATTCCTTTTATTTTCCTGTTTTTTACCGGTGAAAACATGGATGTATTTACTGGGGTTGCCTTAGGCGCAAGTGCATTTTGTTTGCTGGTGATAGGCATTTCCTGGATCTGGATTGTCTATCGTGCTATTCGCGGTATTATCTGTCTGAATGACAATCAGCCTATGTATCAATAACAACAGATCTAAAAAATGAAGGTGGCAATAGCCACCTTTTTTATGCGCTATAATGAATCATCTGTTTAAACAGATGCATTAATTTAATTCTTTTGTAAAAAATCAGTTTACCTTTTTAATTTTTATAGCATACTTTTTTAGTTAATTTACTTTACTTTTTTAATATTTAAAATTTACTTTTTTATTTTAATAGTTTTACTTTTTTAATATTTATAGTTTACATTTTTAATAAAATAACTTTACATTAATGTACAGTTATTTATATAAATTTAATTTCTTTTTTTATTTTAATTTAGACTGGTTTTAGGCTTAAGAATAAAATCGACCGCGACGGCGGCGTAGTCCTAAAACATGAATTGCGCGCACCAAAACTGCATACGAAACTGCGTAGCCAAAACGTTGCTCAAATAATATTACAAGGTCGCTAATATTCTTAAATTTTGTATTTTTTACAAACACTTGAAATTCATCCCAGTCTTTAATATGACTCGGTGCACCGCGGTTTTTTGCCGGTTTTGGCAGTAAGTCTCCGGTTTCTTCTTCCAGCTTGATCCATGCATCCAGTGTCACACGAGAAATGTTAAATTCTTTGCATACTGCAACTTTGTAATCAGTTTTTTTATACATTTGAATGGCTGCTTTTCGAGTTTCTAGACTGTACTTTGGCATTTACTCGTACCAGGATTAAATATTTATTTTTTATTATATGGCATAGTCGTTGCAAATGAACAAATAACTCAAATAAATAATGTTCAGGTGACAGCTATGGAGAAAACACAAGTCTCTTTCAAAAAAATGTCGTTATGGCAAGTCGTCATCCTTGGTGTGGCCTATATGACCCCAATGGTGGTGTTTGATACTTTTGGTATTGTGTCCGGAATCACCGATGGCCGGGTACCCTTGGCTTATATTTTTGCCTTGGTGGCGATGCTGCTGACTGCATTTAGCTATGCACGCTTTAGCCGGCAAACTGAAAAACCCGGTTCTGCCTATACCTACACCGCAGAATCTTGTGGAGCCAAAGCTGGCTTCTTTGTGGGCTGGTGTTCCTTGCTCGACTACATCTTGCTGCCTTTAGTGAATGCCTTGTTGGCCGGGATTTATCTGGAAGCGGTTATTCCCAGCGTACCTTACTGGATGTGGGTCACGCTGTTTGCAGGCCTGGTCACACTCATTAACTGTTTCCGCATTAATTTTCTTGCCAATCTCAGTCTGGTCTTTGTGATCGCACCTTTATTACTGATGGTGCTATTCATCTATCTGGTGATTCGCGGTGTAGGTGAGGGACAAGGTTATGAGCATGTGTTGACTCTTGCGCCGTTATTTAATGGTGACAGCTCCATCCTACCCTTGATTGCAGGGGCATCCATCCTGTGCTTTTCATTTCTGGGCTTTGATGCGGTGACCACCATGTCGCATGAAACTCAAGATCCGAAACGAACCATTCCACGTGCGGTGATGCTCACTACACTGTCAGGCGGTATCATTTTCCTGACGGCATCCTGGTTTATTCAACTCTATTTTCCAAGCAATGTCCGTTTTAACAACCCGGATGAAGCCTTGCCTGAAATTGTGCTGTATGTCGGTGGAGCATTGTTCCAGTCGGTATTTTTGTGTGCACAAATTATGAATACCTTTGCTTCAGGTCTGGCAACCCATGCCAGTGCATCCCGTCTGATTCATATTATGGGTAAAGATGGTATTTTTCATAAAGAAACTTTTGGGCAAGTTCACAGCAAATTAGGTACACCGCTTTATGCAGTACTGTTGGTTGGTTTGATTTCTCTGACGGCCATCGCCCTTGACCTGGCAACTGTGGTGAGCATGATTAGTTTCGGGGCCTTGATTGCCTTTACCGCAGTCAATTTTTCAGTTTTCGTCAAATTCTATGTCCGTGAGCAGCAACGCCACGGGATGAAAAATATCTTTTTAAACCTGATTTTACCGTTTATTTCGGTCGGCGTGATCATGTGTTTATGGTTCAACCTGGAGCGTTCCGCACTGTTGTTTGGTTGTGGCTGGCTGTCTGTCGGGATTGTGATCTTCCTGTACAAAAAACTGAAAAAGCAAAACATTGTGATTGGCAATGCCTACTAAAAGATTGCCGCAAATTTTGAAATGAATTGAAGATGGGAAGAGTGAACATGAATATACAAAAGCCAGTATTTTTAAATGACGTAGAATTTAAAGCCAGCATAAACCAGCAAAGTGGCAAGGAATGGAACTGGATTAATCCAAAGCATGGTGCATTTGGGCATCCTGCGAATTACTATGAAAGTTCACTGGAACAATGGCACCAGTTTGATGCCTTGAGTGCCGATATTGAATGTGATGTGGTGGTGATTGGTGGCGGCTTGCTGGGTGCTTCGACGGCCTTACATCTGTCTGAGCAGGGGGTGGAGACGGTTCTGGTCGAGAAAAACCGGATTGGCAGTGCGGCTTCTGGAAGAAATGGCGGGCAATTGACCCCAGGCTTGGCACGTTGGGAAGCGGCAGAAATGATTGAACATTTCAGTTATGCAGATGCCAAAAAACTCTGGCACTTTACCTCAACCGAAGCGATGTCCTTAATTGATTCGATTGCAGACCAATACAATCTGGACTTGCAGCGTAAACGTGGCCATATCACCGCTGCCGTACATGAAGGGCATCTGGTTGGTTTAACTCAAGGTGCCGATGCACGCAAGTTTTTGGGTGAGGCCCATACTCAAGTAGTGGGCAAGCATGAGCTGAAAGAACACATTGCCTCTGACAATTATTGTGGTGGTTTGCTGGATGCTCTGGGTGGACATATTCATCCCCTGGCTTTAAACCGCGGTCTCATTTATGGTTTCTGTAAAAATGGCGGCAAAGTCTATGAGCAAACTGAAGTCACTGTAGTAGAAGAACGGGAAGATGGTATTTATGTGACCACCACCAGTGGCGTGATCAAAGCCCGTAAAAGTGTGGTGATGGGGGTGCATCATGCCTCCTTTAAGTTGCTGCAAAAGAATAATCAGACCACGATTCCGTTCTATACCTATGTCTGTACCACAGCTCCATTAGAATTTGATTTAAAAGAATTATTACCAACAGATGCACCTGTCTATGATACGCAATTCCAGATCGACTATTATCGTGGTGTATCGCAAAACCGCTTGCTGTTTGGTGGGGAGGGGACAGGTTCATGCTGGAATCCTGAAAAAACCCATCAGTATTTATTGGGCCGGATTCAACATGTATTTCCGCAGTTAAAAAGTGTCGAGCTGGATTTTGTCTGGAGTGGAACCACTGACCTGACCATGAATGGCGCGGCAGATAGCCGTAAGTTTGGTAACAAATTCCCCATCTATGCCGTACAGGGCTGGAGCGGTCATGGCGTGGCGCAAACGGTACGTATCGGTAAGGCGATTGCTGATGATTTCTGTGGCAAAGCGGATGACTTTAATATGCTGACCCGTATTCATCATCAGGATATTCTGTTTGGTCGTGCACTGGCACCCGTGGTCATTCCGGTAGCAAAAAGCGCCTATGGATTGGGTGCGTTGATTAATCCGGGGAAGATGGTGTCGTTTTAAATATCTCTTTCCTTCCACAAAAACCGATAATGATTCTTCCCCTCCCTGTGGGAGAGGATTGGGGAGAGGGCAATATTTTCAGTGAAAAATTCGAATTTCTCGTGCTCTTGAAATTAACCTTTCCTAACCGCTCCTGGAAGATGAGGAATTTTCTTTAGAGAAATATTCAGCAGAAAGAGATCTTTTAAGGATTCACTTCTTTATTTTTCTTCAAAAACTTCGGTTTCCATTCACTGACAATGACCCCTAAAACCACCAACACCCCACCAAGGATGGCCAGTAAGGGCAAACGCTCCCCCGCAATACGACCAATTAAAGCTGCCCAAACTGGCTCACCGGAATAGATGATGGCAGCTTGCGCAGGGTCGACTGCACGTTGTGCCCAGTTCATCACCAGTTGAATGGCGGCACTAGCAAAACCTAAGCCAGTTAAAATGATCACCAGAGGCCAGGAAAAAACTGGATTCCAGCTTTCACCAGCCAAAGGCATCATGCAAAAAGCAAAAATCGAGGCAAAGCCGAGTTGAATCACGGTGACACGGCGGACATTGACTTTACCGGCAAAAAATCCGATCAGAATAATTTCCATCGCAATAGCGACTGAACCCAAGAGGGTAATGATCTGACCAAAGCTCAGCTGGATTGCACCAAACCCATTTCCGGTTAAAAAGACCAGACCTAAAAAGGCCAGCACTGTGCCACACCAGGTCATGAATTGCGGGGTTTTACGGAACAATAGCCATAAAAGAATCGGCACCAGAGGTACATACAGCGCGGTTAAAAAAGCCGATTCACTGCTGCTGATGCTTTGTAGTCCAATGGTTTGCGTGCCATAACCCAGCGCAATCACCAGACCAATGACAGCTCCTGCGGCAATTTCTTTCAGTTGGATTGCGGTTAAATCCTTCCAGGAAAACAGGCTGACAAACAACATGGCAGCAGCAAAACGGCAACCGACGAAAAACATCGGGCTGGCAAAGTTTAAGCTATATTGCACGGTGATAAACGAGCCACCCCAAACCAGGGTAATTAAAATTAAGGCAAGTTGCGGTGCTTTGGCTTTCAGGCAAGAGGGAAAATAGGACATGCTTACACAGGAAGTGATTTTTAAAAATATCAGAAATAAAAAAGAGGTCCGAAGACCTCTTGGAGATACATCACGGAATTAAAGTGATTGTTCATCTAACAGTAATTGCGCTTCACGAAGGTTCAGTGTGCCTTCGTAAATGGCGCGACCGGTAATGGCACCTAAAATGCCCGGCTGGCCTTTCAAGTTACGGACATCATCCAGATTGGTCACACCACCAGAGGCAATCACAGGAAGACCTGAATAAGTCGCCAAGTTAACAGTTTGCTCGATGTTTACACCCTGCATCATACCGTCACGTGCAATGTCGGTATAGACAATGCTTGATACGCCAGCATCAGCAAAACGTTTTGCAAGGTCAGTCGCTTTTACATCTGTGACATTGGCCCAGCCATCGGTTGCCACCATGCCATTCATGGCATCGATACCGACAATGATGTGGCCGGCAAATTTCTTGCATGCTTCTTCCACAAACTCAGGATTTTGAACTGCTTTGGTCCCGATAATCACAAAAGACACACCGGCATCCAGATAATGTTCAATGGTTTCCAGTGAACGGATACCACCACCAATTTGAATTGGCAGCTCTGGTTGTGCTTTGGCAATGGCTTCAACCACAGGTTTATGAATCGGTGTACCTGCGAAAGCGCCGTTTAAATCCACCAAATGCAAGCGACGTGCGCCTTCATTGACCCAATGCTGTGCAGTTGCAACCGGATCGTCAGAGAATACGGTATCGTCTTCCATACGGCCTTGTTTTAAACGGACACATTTGCCATCTTTCAGGTCAATTGCAGGGATGATCAGCATGCTTTCGCTCCTTGCCCAATCTTATTGAATTCATTGTGTTCCATCTTAGCAAAGTATTGGCAAATCTCTAAGCATGAGTTGCAGCTTTTATTTTGTTGGGGCGAATGCGTAACTTTAATGTGGTATTGGGAATATGTTTGGGCAGCAAGCCTAAGCGCAGTAATTCTTCAAACACTAAAACCGGGGCATAGGCATCGGCAGCCGCATAGTCAATCTGCTGAGGAGTCAGCGTTTTACGTGCCCAGTTCGAGGTGCTGGTTTTTTTACTTTTGGGAAAGTTCACCTGAAATAGAAGTGCCATGGCATTTTTCAGTCCCATTGGATTGGTAAAGCCAAAAGCAGAAAAGCATTTCGACAGTTCAATCACACTGTTTAGTTCAATACCTTTTTTACGGAATAGATGGGCATCATTTTTTAAGCCAAAGCCAACTTTAATCTGGTCACGGCTGGCAAAAATCGGCTTTAAAAATTCCCAAATCTCATCATTCATTTGGAACAGGTAGGCTTTGTCCAAGGTCGCCAGCTGAATCAGATGCGGTCCGGTTGCAACTTCGCCCTTTTCAAAGGTGGGTTTGGATTCGCTGTCAAAACCCAGAACAGCATAGTGTGTTAATTCTGCTTCCAAAGCATGACATTGTTCCAGGCTGTGAATTACCTGAATCTGTTGCATCGGAAGGTTTTTAAATAAAGGGAAGGCCTGAATTTGTTCTTTGCCGGGCAGGGTGTAAAGCAGTTGCTCTTCCATAATCATCAATAGTTTTCTTGGTTTGTATTCAGCTTAATCGCTTTTCGTATTTTAGGCAAAATAAAAGCCCAGTCGAAACTGGGCTTTTTAAAATAAGTTGGAAGAGCCTTAGATATCCCATTCCACAAAGTTTTTCAGTAACTGCAAACCGGCAGTATGACTCTTTTCCGGATGGAACTGGGTAGCGAACAGGTTTTCTTTATGCAGCGCCGTACAGAACTCTAAACCATAGTCACAGGTGGCTGCCACAATGCTCTTGTCTTCAGGTTCAACATAGAAACTATGCACGAAATAGAAACGCGCATCCTGTTCAATGTCTTTCCACATTGGATGGCTTGGGTCTGCCTGATGCACCTGGTTCCAGCCCATGTGTGGCACTTTTAAACCGGCCATATCCGGGAAACGCTTTACTTCACCGGCAAAAATACCTAGCGCATCTGAACCGCCATTTTCTTCCGAGTGTTGCATTAAGGCTTGCATGCCGACACAGATCGCCAGCACAGGCTTATTGAATACGGCATGGCGTACCACTTCATCAATACCTGCTTCATGCATGCCTTGCATACAGTCACGCATGGCACCGACACCCGGAAAGACGATTTTATCGGCTTGGGCAATCAGTTTGGGATCATTGGTAACATCTACAGTTGCGCCGACATGTTCCAGGGCTTTGGCTGCGGAGTGTAAATTTCCCATACCATAGTCAAGAAGGGCAATACGGGTCATTACAAAGTACCTTTGGTTGAAGCAACAGTATTTTCTGCACGTGGATCGACTTCACAGGCCATACGGAGTGCGCGGGCAAATGCTTTAAATACGCTTTCGATCTGGTGATGGCTGTTTTTGCCTTTCAGGTTATCAATGTGCAGGGTCATTAAGGCGTGATTCACAAAACCTTGAAAAAATTCAGAGAATAGATCAACATCAAAGCTGCCAATACGTGCGCGAGTGAATGGAATATCCATCCACAAGCCCGGACGACCAGATAAATCAACCACAACACGGCTTAAAGATTCATCCAGTGGGGCATAGAAGTGACCATAACGACGTAGGCCTTTTTTATCACCCAGGGCTTGGGCAAATGCCTGACCTAGAGTGATACCACAGTCTTCTACGGTGTGATGGTCATCAATTTTCAGGTCACCATCACAATGAATATCAATGTCAAATAAGCCGTGTCGCTTGATTTGATCAATCATATGATCTAAAAATGGAACACCTGTATTGAGAGTGCCTTGACCTGTACCATCAAGATTCACACGAACTCGGATTTTGGTTTCGTTAGTGTTTCTTACCACTTCACTGATACGTTGCGTCATAGACACGTTCCTCAAAAACGATGATGTAAAATGTTTTTTTCGCGATGACGAAATTATCGCATATTAGATTGCTCAGGAGGGTTAATCAATGCCTATTACCGTACATGCTTATACTTCACTAGAAAATGACGAAGTGCGCAGCCAGCTTGAGCGACTGTATGACACCAGCCCGGAATTTGGGGATGGGCAGGATGCCATTGAACAACTAGAGCAAAACTTGGCTCAGTATACCTTAGTTTACACAGCAGAATTTAATACTAAACTGATTGGGGCAATTTGGTGTACCGGGCAGGGGGAAAGCCGGACGCTGGAAAATATTGTGGTCCATCCAGCTAACCGTGGACGTGGAGTCGCAGAACGACTGGTCAGTGAAGTGTGCCGAATGGAAGAAGAAAAAGGCGTGAAGAGGTTTGAACCGGGCTGTGGAGCCATTCATCGCTGTCTGGCACATCTGGAAAAAATTTAAGCCTGATAAAAATAAAAAAGCAGCCATGGTGCTGTTTTTTTATGCCTGAAAATAATGCTGGCTTAGATGATCCATTGAATTTTAAATAAAAAATAAGCAAATAAACATCAATTTGCCTTAAAAGTAAGCACTTGCTTGAAAAAGCTAAAAACCTGCTTGACTGAAAAACACTTAAACTGTTTAATACGCGACATCGGCGTGATAGCTCAGTAGGTAGAGCAACGGATTGAAAATCCGTGTGTCCCCAGTTCGATCCTGGGTCTCGCCACCATATTTAAAATCTATTTCAAGATTTCAATCCCTGATCCCATCAGGGATTTTTTTTGGGTAAAAAATATTCGATTAAATAAAAATGTCATGAATTATATTGACTATTGAGAACAGATACGGCTTAATACACCGCATCGGCGTGATAGCTCAGTAGGTAGAGCAACGGATTGAAAATCCGTGTGTCCCCAGTTCGATCCTGGGTCTCGCCACCATATTCAAAAAAACCTCAAACACTGTTTGAGGTTTTTTTTTTCGCCTCTAGGTTGGTCATAGAGAATTATAATTACATGCAAAGCGCATTAAAATTCCAAGAAAAATTGCATACCCATAATAGATTTAAGAAAGTGAAAAAGACCGTTTATCCGAGTCAAGGTGAGCCAAAATTGATTTTCAGGTAGGCTATAAAACGTATACGGTTGCAGTGAAAAATTTTTTTCTTGCATGGTGTAAAACTGCATTGTCCTGAAATTACGTTGCGAGACAAGTTTATGAAATTTATAAAAATATATCCTTTGCTGCTGATATTGGGCTGTCCATGGAGCATGATGGTCCACGCGGATGACGCGGTGACCTTACCCACCCTGCACGTACTGGCCGAGCCAGAGTTACGTACAGAAACCGGGATTGTGCCGTATCAGAATGATGAAAAAAATCTCCGTGCTTTACAGCATCAAGTTATTCGTAATTCACGTGAAGCACAAAACTTTATGATCGACAGCCATGTGGTTGCCAATCTGGAAATTCAGCCCTTACAAGCACAACCCGACCTAAATTCGTTATCGCCCTTTCTACAACAGTATGTATTGAGTATTGCTCAGGGTTTACAGTCGAGTGATCCTACACAAGGCTTGTATATTATGTTGCAACCCTTTGGTATAAACCGTAGCAACAGTATGCAGCATATTGATCGTAGCAATAGCAACAGTATGCAGCCCATCGATCGTGATATGCATATACAGCTCGACCTGAAAAATGTCAGCATTGGTACGATTGAACATTCTATAAATAATTTTTCTGTACCTGAGCTACCGACACCGAAAAAGTAATCATTTTTCTTTTGAAAAAATCCTTAGCTTTGCCAGCGAAGCCTATATTTGCCGCCGCGAGAAAGTGGCAAATGCCTGCGCAGTTGAAAATTGGGGCTGTTTTCAGCCTGTGAGCTAGTCATGTTCTTCAGAGATCATTACTCCGTTATATGCTCAGCCAGTCGGGAACCACCGGGTCAGTTTTAATCCTGCCCAGAGCTGGAAATTGGCTCCATACGATGTTAAATATTATCAATTGAATGATCAGCGGGTGCTCATTGCCCAGACCAGTTTTAGAATTGATCAGGTCATTGATTAAATTTATAAATATTATGAGCATCGTTAAATGAAAGATCTGTTTTCTGATGACAGCTTGCGCTATAAACAGGCCCGTCCGGCTTATTCTGCAGAAATTGTCCAGGAAATTTTAAAGCATGTACCTGAACGAACTTTTGCCTGGGATTGTGGTGCCGGTTCGGGGCAGTTTACCCAGCTTCTGGCACCGTATTTCGAGCATGTGGTGGCGACTGATATTAGCGCAGCGCAATTACAGCAGGCCCCTTATTTTGAAAATGTCAGCTATCAGCTACAGGTGGCAGAGCAGACCACGATTCCGGAGCACTCCGTCGATTTGGTGACGGTGGCACAAGCGATTCACTGGTTTGATTTCGATGCATTCTATAAAGAAGTCAAACGGGTGCTTAAACCTCAAGGGGTACTGGCGGTTATTGGCTATGGTCTCATTCAGGTTCAGGATGCGGCAATCAATGCCTTGGTTCAGCAGCTGTATGCTGAAACCTTAAAAGAGTATTGGGATCGTGAACGCCGTTATATTGATGAGCTGTATCAAACCATTCCGTTTCCTTTTTATGAGCAGGCAGTTCCAGAGCTGCGCCTGGAATATCGATGGACTCCGCAGCAGCTGATCAGTTATTTAAACACCTGGTCGGCGCTCAAGCATTATCACGACCACAACACGGATGACCCGCTGCAGCCGATTTCAGAGGTTTTGCAAGCAGGACCAGAATACTTAGATGTAACATTTCCTGTACTTTTGCGCGTCGGAATGCGAGAAAAATAAAGATTATGACGGAATTTTTATGTCAGCAGGGCAGCCTAAGCAGGAGAAGATAAAAATCTGATTTATAGAAACATGGTTCAGCACAGCACTTTTTTATAGACGCAGATTTGATGTTTTTTCAGTAGGTGAAATGAACCGGTTTTTTAACGAAAGTTAGAATGTCTTGCAAGACCACTGGTCCGGGGCAAGTGGCTGAAAGGCGCATAAACTATACAATTATAGCTGTCGACGGTTGTTTATTTACTTCAATTCATTGTTGAGTAGAACTGCCATGAAGCTGCTAAAAAATTTATCCTGCGCAATTGTCATGATTACCGCAAGCTTTTCTATTTCCTCTGCTTTTGCCGATATAACGGATACTACCGGATTAATCCCCTTAACAGACTCCAAGTTAAGCGCTGAAACCACGCGAGTTATTGAATATCGTGAAGATCCTCAAAGAGAGCGAGTTTTGCAACATAGAATTATGCAGATCCAGCTAGATACACAAAATTTTGTGGTTGACCCCACTATGTTGATGACCATCGATCTAGTTCCTGAAGCACCTATGCCAGACATCAACAGCTTGCCATGGGTATTGCAGCAATATGTTCTGGCGATTGCCCGCGGTTTGCAGTCACCTGATCCACGAGAAGGTCTGTATATTATTCTTGCACCTTTTGGGATAGACCGTAGAGCAGTCAATGTACAAATCGCTAGAGAGCAACTTTCCTTGGGTATTCTGGAAAATACCTCACAAAATGACATCATCAGACAGTTGCAACAACAGCGAACCAATACACCGAATAATGCTATTCGCTAGTTGGGCAGTATGTGGATCACCATCTTTTTCACGCTAACTAAAAAAGGATGCTCATGAATGGCATCCTTTTTACGGTTAAAATGCGCGATGCAGATTAAGCCGCAGATTTTTTAAACCAAGAGAAGAAGCCTTTTTTCTCAGCTTTGACTTCAGTTTTAGCAGCATCTGCTTTTTCAGCAACGCTTTCTTTTACTTCAGCTGTTTTGGCTACAGTTGCATCTTTTGCAGCGACAGTTTTAGCAGCAGTGGCATCTGTTACTTGAACAGTTTTAGCAACAGTTGCGTCTTTCGCTTCCACCGCTTTTGCTACAGCTGCGTCTTTAGTTGCTACAGTTTTAGCTACAGCGGCATCTTTAGCGGCTTCTGTTTTGTGAGCGGCAGTTTGAGTGGCAACGACAGCTTTTTCTTTTGCTACTACGGTTTTAGCAACAGTGGCATCTTTTAGCTTAGCTGTTTTGGCTACAGTTGCATTTTTGGCAGCGACAGTTTTATGTGCAGCAGTTTTGCTTTTAAGCTCAACATTTTCTTTTGTTGTAGCAGCTGCTGCTTTAACAGTGCTTGCGGTTTGAATGGTGTCTGCTTTTACTTGTGCTTTTAATGCGGCAACCTTGGCAGCTGGCGTGGTTTCTACAGCAGTAGCAGCCATAGCAGAGGTTGTACCTGCAACTACAGCGATAGTGATAGCAGTTTTAATCATATTCATGGGAATTACTCAATCGTGAGAATTAAGAGGTTTTTTGTACTGGTTATATTAATGCTAGGGCGATTCATTTTTTAAAAGGGAACACGTTAGTTGGGCCTAATTGTGTGAATATTCAACTAAAATTACAGATGGATAACATGATGTTGCAGGTGAGTTACATTGCTTTTAAGTTTTTAGTTGGGTCCGGGTTAAATTAAAGAGAAATGGATATTTTTGATGAGCACATGATTTGTTTTTCTTGCGTTTTTCCCGGCAAAGCGATCATGCCGTTGAATATCTGCGTTTCATCTTTTTAAACATGACAGTTTTGCAATAAGACTGTCATTTGTTATTCAAATTCGGTTGCTAGATTAAAACCGTTGCAAAGGTCACATTATAAAATCTAGGCAGGTGAGTCATGAAAACCCTACACGTTTTTGATGATATTCAGCATGTATACAGTGAATTTGTTGAAAATAAAAAATACCCAAAACTGGAAAGCCTGAACAATTGGGGTAAAAACCGTTTTTTCTTCAATCAATACTTTAAAATGATTGAAGACTGGCATCATACCGAGCAGATTGTGATTCAATTCAATCAGCAGTATTACAGTCTGGACACCGGTAGTGCCCCCGACTTTATGGACCAAGAAAAATATATGGAATGGTTGCGCGAACAACTGCTGCATTAAAAAATATTTATCTCGCTTTTTAAAGTTTCCCAAAAGACTGTCCGTATCGGGCAGTTTTTTGCTTTTCTATATGGTTTTTAGTTTGCCTGAATGGTATGTCGCTGGCTTATTTCAATCTGCTGTGGAACGGGCTATGCTAAAAACATAGATCATCAACTGATTAATTTCAGCTCGACCACCGATGCTTTGGAGCGCAGTCTTTTATGCAACAGCTTATTTGTTATAAAGAACTTCCTGTCTGGACACAGCAGAGTATCCCGCAAGGTTTTAAAAACCAGCACAATACCAAAGCCGGTACTTGGGCAAAGCTGACGGTATTCAAGGGGGAGCTGCATTTTGCCATGCTGGATGAATCGGGAGCCGTACAGTCTGAGCATGTGTTTAGCCCAGAGCAGCAGCCTCCGTTTATTGAACCGCAGGCGTGGCATAAAATTGTTTCTGCCAGTGATGATGTGCAATGTCAGCTACGGTTTTACTGTCTGCCACAGGATTACTTCACTAAAAAGTATCAGCTTTCACCCACGCACTCGGAAATTCTGGCTGCTACGCCGTATTTGCAAGGTGGCCGTGCCCTGGATGTCGGCTGCGGGCAGGGGCGTAATGCACTGTATTTAAGTCAGCATGGTTTTGAGGTGGATGCCTGGGATGTCAATGAAAACAGCCTGCAAAAGTTAAGGCAGATTATTCAGAGTGAGCAGATTGATAATATTCATGTACAGCAGCGTGATTTAAATGCAGATGAAAGCATTACAGGTCGTTATGACTTTATTTGTTGTACAGTGGTGATGATGTTTTTACAAGCTCACACAGTGAAACCTCTGATTAACCAGATGCAACAAGCGACTAATGTGAATGGTTTTAACCTGATTGTCTGTGCGATGGATACGCCAGATATTCCAGCACAACCTGACTTTCCTTTTGCCTTTAAGCAAGGGGAGTTAAGTGCTTTGTATGAAGGCTGGAAAATTGTGAAATACAATGAAAATGTCGGTGAGTTGCATCGGGTAGATGCACAGGGGAACCGGATTAAACAGCATTTTGCGACCTTGTTGGCGCAGCGTATATAAATGCAAAAATGATTATAATTATTTTGGCTATAAGAACTTAAAAAATAAGTAAATATTGTTTAGGATGGGCTTAACTACAAAATAAATGAATTCATTATGAGTACTAAGTTAATAGCCCATTTAAAAAAGAAGTGTGAAGAAGATGGAAACGTAGCAATTCTGTTTGCACAATGGGAATTTGATCAAAAGCTTGTTGGGAAAGCACTAGAAAATATTGGTGGTTTCTACCCGCATTTTAGCAATCATAATGCTTCACATTCACAACAAATATTAGTCAATATAGAACGCATTCTTGGAAAAGATATTGAGCTTTTAAGTGCGACAGATACGTGGCTAATTTTAGAAGCAGCATATTGGCATGATATAGGGATGTTGGTGGATGCTAAATCTGCTAAAGATGTTCATGAGTGTCAAGAATTCAAATATATGATTAAAAATATTGCTCATGATAAGGGACACGATTTGCATAAGTTCTGTTTAGCTTATGAAGCAAATGATTGGGTTGGGGCTATAGGTTCAGAAGATCATCCATTTGATGGGGTGGAAAAATATAGACAACTTATTGCTGAATGGTTTAGACGCACCCGATAAAGGGACTGTTCTAAATTTTGTGTAAGTACTTAATTTTCATTTATCCTTCAGAGGATAATTACAAAAGGTACTTCACATGGATGAAGCAACAATCAAAAGTATGGCTGCCGAATTGGCTAAAGGTCTA
>NZ_VOYP01000002.1:0-165153 GCF_013420235.1 Acinetobacter sp. YH01022
TCAAACGAACAAATAGAGCAGATAGAATTTGCACTCAACCATCGTCCTAGAAAAACACTAGGTTGGTATACACCGAGTGAAGTTATGGCTGGTTTTTATACTGTTGCACTTGCCGCTTGAATCCGCCAAATAAAAAAGGACGCTTAGGCGTTCTTTTTTTACCATTCAATTAAATAGCTCTCTAATGAAAACAGCTCATCGGAATTGTAGGACAATATTCAAAAGTAGTCTTGCATCCCTACTGTGCCTTGCGCTACAGTAATTTGGTGTCAGATAATGGATGAATCCTAGGCATAGATGTAAAAAATAAAATCAGTGCAACTTTTTGTCAGCATTTATAATGTTTTCGTCATGATTAAATGCAGTTCGTTTGCTTGAAATATTTAATAAAAATAAGCGTTGTATACTGAGGTTGATAACAAGCATCGGTGTGACACCGGAAAGACTATAAAAAATTAAAGGATTAAGAGGATGATAATTTATATTTTGGTCGGAAGTTTACTTCTGTTTGGCATTCTGTTGAAGGCTTGGAAAAGTCTGGAAGGTAGTGCTAAACAGCAAGATAGTGCTTTAAAACAAAGAGCTATTTTTAATATTAGTGAACAGATAACATTTACACGCCTTAAAGAAATATTGCCGCGCAGTACCGTGTTGGCTCATGTTTCATTTGATGCCTTGTTGACGACCAAATACAGCCGTACCCGCCATAAATATCGCAATATGGTGGCAGATTTTGTGATTCTGGATGAACATCATCAGGTGCTTGCGATTATTGCATTGGATGATCCCATGGCCTTACGCCATCCGCAAAATGCCCAGTATCAGGATGCGCTGTTGGCGATGGCCGGGTATCGGGTGATTCGCTATGAAGATGTACCGGAATATTTTCAGTTAAGACAAGATTTTTTAATTGAAAACCCTACTGATTTTCAGCTAGATGAGTTAACAGAAGTTTCAATAAAAAAGTATGATTTTTATCCAGATTTGGGCCGAAAGAAAATCCGCCTGTTAGGTTAAATCACTATAAGCATGAATGACTGTTCATGCTTATTTTTTGGCTTTTAATTCGATGCACGAACAGCAGTAACCGTCATTTCTACCAGAACGTCAGGAGCATACAACTTGGCCTCGACACAGGTACGAGGCAGGGCTTCAATATCAGCGACCCAGGCATCCCAGATTTCATTCATCGCCGCATAGTCATTTTCAATATCTTTTAAATAAATGGTCACAGACATAATCTGGCTCTTGTCTGTAGCTGCATCCGCCAGCAAGCGATCAATAATTTCCAGGGTTTGCCGTGTCTGACCTTTAATATCCAGCGTGGTATCTGCAGCCAATTGACCAGCCAGATGTACCAGGTTGCCTGAAATGGCAATTTCAGAAAAGCGCTTTTCAACATGCAGACGTTGTACTGTCATAATATAAGTCCTTTATTTTCGGCATAATTGCTGCGAGCTATATTTTGGTCATACAGCCTGCAGCCAGGTAGATGGCAACATCATAATGCCATGAGCTGTGAGCGTAAATCACTTATCGAGCAGTGATTGTTAAGCTAAAACTGTCACAAAAAAGATTTTTAAAATAACAGGGACCAGCAGAAGATACCGTAGCAAATCGGAGTGATCGAGAGTAGCTTGTATAAAATGCTTCAGTGCAGTAGGAGATATGCTGTTTTTAGGAATTTATAGAGATATATGCAGAAGAAATGCGAGCGAGGGACCATGCGGTTTAACAGAGTTGCCCTGTAATATTCGGATTTGATCGTCACGCCAATCACAGGACAGTATGCTAAAAGTAAAGGTGATTTTTAGCATCTCGGCGTCTACATGGATAAATGTATCGCGCCCATAGAGTACCGCAAAAATCGTACTTGTGTGTAATCAATTGGTCTAATTTCATTCTTTTGGTTGAAAAACATGCAAACTCTACCAGAGAGAAAGCTGTGACTGATCTTGCTGCTCCGAAAGCTGGTACAGCCCAACGCCAATGAGACGAAACTGAAAATGTTCTGGAATATGCATTTCAATGAGTAGCTGTTGCAGTACCTGTTCCAGTTGTTGCCGATTTTGCAAAGGCTGTTTAAAACTCTTGCTGTGTTGCAAGACCTGAAAATTTTTTAGCTTGAGTTTGGCCGAAACCCCACGTGCACAGAGTTGTTTGCGCTCTAGACTGTTCCAGACCTGATCAATCAGTCGAGGCCAAGCATTCTGGCATTGTATTAAGGTCAGGTCATCATCAAAGGTGGTTTCCTTGGAAATTTGCTGGCGTTCACGTTCAACTTGTACAGGCCGTTCATCAATACCCTGGGCATAGAGAAAAAGTCGTTTGCCATATTTGCCAAAATGCTGAACCAGCACATTTTGCTCAATTTTTTGTAAATCTCCCAGCGTTTGTAATTGCAGCAACTTGAGCTTTTCTTGCATCACTTTTCCCACACCGGGAATTTTTTTTAGCGGTAAATTCTGAATAAAATGCTGCACCTGTGAGGGCTTAATGATACAAATGCCATCCGGTTTGTTCCAGTCTGAAGCAATTTTGGCTAAAAATTTATTGGGTGCTACCCCGGCAGAGGCGGTTAAACCTGTAATTTTGAAAATATCTTCCCGTATTCGCATCGCAACTTCAGTAGCACTTGGAATATTTTGCAGATTTTCTGTGACATCCAGATAAGCTTCATCTAAAGATAAGGGTTCAATCAGCGGCGTGTAACGCTGGAACACCTGATGAATCTGGGCGGAGATGGCACGGTATTTTTCAAAATTGGGTTCAATCACCACTACGTGTGGACAAAGCTTTCGGCCTTGTGCCATCGACATGGCAGAGCGCAATCCAAACTCGCGCGCAGGGTAGGACGCTGCACAAATCACGGCCCTTGGATGATGGGAAGACACGACCACCGGCAAATGCTTTAACTCCGGTCGGTCTTTGAGTTCCACAGATGCAAAAAAGGCATCCATATCGATGTGAATGATTTTTCTCATGCAGTCCCAAACTCTGCCTGTATGCGCTGGGCTTCAGTATCTCATCTTCATGGGTCAGATTGTAGAGCAGGATCAAGTGGATACGACACAGGCTGACTGAGTAAAACCAGACGGGTGTGTTGTTGTTCTGCTGCTTGAATCAGAATTTTGAGGCTTTGCTCGGTGTGATCTGCCAGATAAGGTAAAAATTCCAAAGGCTGATTAATTGGTTTGAAAAAATTATCCCAATGAATGGGTACTACCACTTTAGGTTTTAAGGTTCGCAGAGTTTGATCCAGATAGTTTTGCAGATGACTGATATTGCCATTTTTGAAAATCAGACACTTGACCTGAAGGTTGCAGTAGTAGAACCACGGCAGCCACTCCAACGAGTATGCTGATGCCTACTCCCGCCACTCAAAATCCTTTTTGATTTGCCAAAAATTTCCCGTTTTTATGCAGTTTTATTTTTTTATCGTGATTATATAAATGGAGTTATCTTATTATTTTTTTTTGTAAAGTTTCCACCTTGTTAAGTGGATAGATTCCATTGCGTTCTAAAAATCGTGTCCAGTCATCCTCATCACCATTAAACACATTTAAGTCGACGGTTTTGTTAATGCCCTTGATGGTACCCTGATTGGTATGCTGCCAGAACAGCCATTTTGGCTTGCCTTTTAAATCGGGTTTGCTGTGATATTCACGGACCCAGAGCGGTGTTTTTGCAAACTCTCCCGCTACAATAATGTTATAGAAAGCTTTGGAAATATAGAAAATCGGTTGTTTGCCATAATGCTGATACAGCCGGTCATGCATGACCTGAATTTCTTTTAGCAGTTGTTCCTTGGTATAGGTATTGATGCAGTTGCTGTCATATTCGAGATCAATTACTGGAGGCAAGGCATTGGCTTTATTGGGTACGGTTTCAATAAAATTTTGCGCCTGAACTTCGCCATCCCTGCATAAACGATAAAAATGATAGGCCCCCACGGTGAAACCATGTTCACGGGCTTGCAGCCAGTAATCCTGAAATTTTCGATCTTTAAAATCACCACCTTCGGTAGCTTTCAGATAAACAAATCGATAGGTTTTGGGTGAAATCTGTTGCCATTGAATGTCGCCCTGATGATGGGATACGTCAAAACCTTTGACTGGATACTCCTGTGCCGAAGCAGGATTATGATGAAACACAAAAACATACAATACGATTGCAACACAGCTCAGCAACAGGCCGATGCAAGAAGCATACAGTTTGTGATGATGGTGCTTGGCAAATCGTTTATTAGACATAGATAATTTAGGCGTGATTTATCAAACACATGATAACGCGATCTGAACATTCAGACCACGTTGTTTGTAATAGCATCTGATTATATCGGGGTGTGACGTGGAATTTGCCAGAAAATGGCTGCGGTAATCAGATTAATGCAGCCGAGGAAAATCAGTGTGGTATGGAAAGCTGTCACGATCTGCTCGCTACCGAAATAGGCGGTAAACAGGTTGACCAAGGTTCCGGCCAAAGCCACGCCGATACTCATCGATACCATCATGATCATTGACAAAAAGCTGTTGCCACTACTGGCATCTTGCTGAGGTAAATCCTTCAGGGTCAGGGTATTCATGGAGACAAACTGCAAAGAATTTAGTATGCCGAAAACAAAGAAATGTAAGGCTCTTAACCAAGTTGGGGTATCCGCCGTAGTGAGGGCAAAACTGGCAATACATGCTCCGACCAATAATGTATTGACCAGTAATACCTGGCGATACCCAAAGCGTTGAATAATCTGGCGAATAATCGGCTTGGAGGCGAGAGAACCCAGTACGGTCGGAATCATCAACAGACCGGTAATAAATGGCTCAAAGCCAAAGGCAACCTGCAACATCAGCGGAATTAAAAAAGGTATCGCGTTGCCGCCTAAGCGGGCAAAGAAATTACCGATAATGCCTATAGCATAAATTTTATTGCTAAATAATGTACTGCGGAACAGCGCATTGTGATGTGTATGGGCATGAATGGCATAGATAATCGCTGCCAAGACACCCGCAAGTACCAGACCTATACTCCACCATAGCGATTGATGGGGGCTGGCAAAATTTTCAATGCCCAGTGAAAGTCCCACCATGGCAATCACCAGCAAGATAAAACCTGAAAAATCAAAAGATTTGACAGCAGGTTCAGTGACGTTCGGCATGGCCTTAAAGGTAATCAGAACCCCTAACAGCCCCATCGGAATATTAATTAAAAAAATCCAGTGCCATGTTGTCACTTCGACCATCCATCCGCCCAAGGTCGGACCAATCAAGGGACCCATCAGACCAGCTAAACTCATCAAGCTCATTGCAGATAAAAACTGTGTACGCGGAATGACCTTGAGCATCGCCAGCCGGCCTACAGGAAGTAACAATGCACCGCCAATGCCCTGAATGACCCGATAAAAGAGCAGCTGGTTTAAACTGCTGGACAGTCCGCAGCCCAGTGATGCCAAGGTAAAAATAATAATGGCCGTAAAGTAGGTATTACGCACACCAAAACGGTCGGCCAGCCATCCGCTTAAAGGAATACAGGCTGCTACCGAAAGCACGTAGGCCACCACCACGCTATGCATTTGTAGCGGATCTTCAGCGAGATTGGCTGCCATGGCTGGAATTGCCGTATTGACAATGGTGGTATCCAAACCTTGCATAAAAAAACCGATCGATACCAACAACACTAACAGGCGGAATTCAGGTTGTAGGGCTTGATGCGAAGGAGTGGCGTTCATAAAAATATTAAAGTGATTTTTTACAGAGTTTAAAGCAATCCGTTTAAAGTGGTGTAAGAAAAAGTTGTGCTATCCATTATGGGACAGCACTGTCTGGAGTTCGTTTTTTATGTCCTGGCTTGGACTTAAATGGCAAAGTGTTGTGGTGCATCCAGATTTTTAATGGCATTGAGAATCTGATCGGCATGATTGCAGATAATCAGTTTGGCCCGATGCTGCGGCGGTAAAAAGCCTTCACTGACCGCATGATCCAGCTGGCTCACTAGGGCATCATAAAAGCCATTCACATTATAGAGCATCATCGGTTTCTGGTGCTGATTTAACTGTCCCCAAGTGGCAATTTCCAGAATTTCTTCAAACGTGCCCAAACCCCCGGGTAAAGCGACAAAAGCACTGGCACGCTCAGCCATCATGGCCTTGCGTTCATGCATGCTGTGTACAATGTGTAATTCGGTGAGCTGATGATGCGCAATTTCATAATCCAGCATAAATTCAGGGATCACCCCGACGGTTTCACCGCCACGCTGTCTGACGGCATCAGCCACTTGCCCCATGAGGCCTATACTTGCGCCACCATAGACCATGCCGAAACCTAGATCCGCCAGTGCCTGAGCCAAAGCTACGGCTTTTTCCTGATAAATTGGTTTATTGCCTGAACGTGAACCACAGTAGAGTGCAATTAAAGGTTGAGTTGTTTTGGGAGTAGGATTGTTATGTTTGGGAGTCATTTTTAATACACTGTTCATCATTATATTTTTACCATAGCATTTTATTTTTTCAGTCTCTAGCTTAACTGTTAAATATGACAGGTCGTGATCAGCCTTATACCAACCTTGCAAAGATTTGTTGAAATTGGGTGAGCAAAAAACAGCGCAGTGAGGAAAAGAGGATGAATTTCTACTTCATCTTGCTATACTAAAAATCTGTTTTCCAACAAATGAATTAACATGGGTAGTGGTTGTCCTCACTCTGAACACTTCAATGCTTCTGAAAAAAATATACAGCATGCTGTTCATCGCATATTCAGCGATTTTAATATGAACCTTCTAAAATCAGTCCCTCATCATCCTGCACAGGAGAATATCCAATGATCTTGGAATGGATGTCAGATCCATCAGCATGGATTGGACTGGCAACTTTAGTGGTTCTAGAAATTGTACTGGGTATCGACAACCTGGTTTTTATTGCCATTTTGGCGGAAAAACTGCCCCCAGAACAGCGTAATGCAGGCCGTATCGTCGGCTTGATTATGGCTTTGTGTATGCGGTTGATTTTACTTGCATCTATTGCCTGGGTGGTGACCTTGACCCAGCCACTGTTCCATGTTTTGGATCATCCTTTTTCCGGCCGTGACCTGATTCTGCTGTTTGGTGGTGTCTTCCTGTTATTTAAAGGCACCATGGAATTGCATGAGCGCATAGAAGGCGCTCAGCCGCAGAAAGAAGAAAACCCGGTGCATGCCGCATTCTGGATGGTGATCGTTCAGATTGTGGTACTGGATGCCGTATTCTCTCTGGATAGCGTGATTACCGCAGTCGGCATGGTCAAAGACCTGTCGGTGATGATGATTGCGGTGGTGATTGCAGTCGGCATCATGCTGTGGGCATCTAAACCGCTAATGACCTTTGTCAACAGACATCCGACCGTGGTGATTCTGTGCCTCGGCTTTCTGATGATGATCGGCTTTTCACTGATTGTTGAAGGCTTTGGTTTCCATATTCCTAAAGGCTATTTATACGCGGCGATTGGTTTCTCTGTGGTGGTGGAATTTATCAACCAGACCATGCGCCGTAATCAGGAGCGCATGGTGACCACGACGGACCTGCGTTACCGTACTGCTTCTGCGGTTATGCGTATGCTCGGGGGGAAAAGTGAATCGCAAAACAATGAAGCCGAAGATGTGCTGGCGACCCGTGCCTTTGCCGATGAAGTCTTTAATGAAGAGAACGGAGTTTACCACAGTGTGCTAGTGCAAGGTGTGCTGGGGCTGTCGGAACGGCCGGTGAAATCGGTGATGACGCCGCGTCCGGAACTGGAATGGATTGATCTGGATGAAGATGAAGCCTCCATTAAAGAACAGTTATTAAGCATGACCCATTCACGTTTGATTGTGGCACATGGTGAACTGGACAATATTGCCGGTATAGTGCTGACCCATAAAGTCATGAACGACTACATCGAAACTGGAAAACTGAATTTTGAAGCGCATTTACGCGAGCCGGTGATTGTACATGAAAATGCCCAGGTGTTGATGGTAATGGAACAGTTGCGTCAGGCACCGCTGCAAATGGCGATTGTACTGAATGAATACGGTTCGATTGAAGGGCTTGCTACCCCGATTGATGTGCTTGAAGCGATTGCCGGTGAATTCCCTGATGAAGATGAATTTGAAACAGCTGCAGAAAGTCTGGAAGACGGGACTTTAATCCTGGAAGGTTCTACCGATATTCGTCATGTTTCCTTGTTGTTAAACCGTGATCTGGTAGATGAGTCTGAACAGTATTCAACCTTGTCCGGTTATATCCTGTTCCATCTGGGGCGTTTGCCGGAAAGTGGTGCCAAATTGCAGGCAGATAAACATATTTTTGAAGTGGTGACGATGAATGGCCATAAAATTGATAAGGTTCATATCATCCCGCTCAATCAAAATCAGACAGAAGATTAATTTCATCCTGCACAGATGATCTTTATTGAGATTGAATTAAAATAGCCCGCATTGTCGGGCTATTTGATTATGAGGGTCTGTTGACATTTCATAAATGGCTTGCGTTGTAGGCTAAAATTGATCAGACAAGGAATGAAATGCAAAGAATGGTGGTTCCATTTTTAAATTTCATAACGAAGTCTGGGATAATTTTAGCCACAACCCTTCGGGACTAGAGTATTTTTTGACGCTACGTCGTTGTGAACTACGCATTTAGAATGACTAAATTTTGTAGTTCACGCCTTGTATCCTCTAAAAAATACTCGTAGTCGCAAACATAGACGAAGTGTTAACAGACCCTAATCTAAGTTGGAAAAAATTGATGTCAGAAGCAAAGTGTCCATGTGGTGCAGGAGAGTATGCCCGCTGTTGCCAGCCCTTGCATTTGGGGCAGCTCAAAGCACAAAGTGCAGAACAATTGATGCGTTCGCGTTATAGTGCCTTTGCTCGGCATGAAATTGACTATATTGTGAAAACCACAGCCTTAGGCCAGCAACAGGTGCTGGATGTGGCGGCAATTCGTGACTGGAGCAAGGCCAATCAGTGGCTCAAGCTGGAAGTCGTTCAGGCCCGGGAAAAACTGGACAAGCACCATGCCCAGGTTGAATTTAAGGCGCATTATCATGATGGTCAGCAAGCACAGGTTCATCATGAAATTTCCCATTTTGTAAAGCATGAAGGCGCATGGTATTTCCTTGATCCGACAACCACAATGAATATTACGATGAAACAGCCGTGTATTTGCGGTTCAGGGAAAAAATTTAAGCAATGTTGTGCACAATATCTGTAATTTTCCGCTAAATTTGCCTTAGAATAGCGCGCATCAATTACCCTCAGGGGAATCAGGGCAATGTTGCTATTGGTCATCTATATTATCGCAATTACGGCTGAAGCCATGACAGGGGCACTGTCGGCAGGTCGGCGCAGTATGGACTGGTTTGGGGTAACGCTGATTGCCTGTGTGACTGCACTGGGTGGTGGCTCGGTTCGCGATGTACTGCTTGGGCACTATCCTCTGACCTGGGTGAAGCATCCGGAATATCTGGTCCTGACCTGCTGCGCAGCCTTTGTCACCATTCTGATAGCCAAATGGATGCGCCATTTACGTTCTATTTTCCTGATTCTCGATGCCCTGGGTTTAATCGGTTTTACCATCATTGGCTGCCAGATTGCCTTGCAGATGGGGCATGGTTTTGTGGTTTCCGCGGTTGCCGGGGTGTTAACCGGAGTTTCCGGCGGCATTTTGCGCGATATTCTGTGTAATGATGTGCCACTGGTATTCCGCCGTGAACTGTATGCCAGTATTTCTTTTGTTTCCGTGATCTGTTACTGGATTTGTCAGGATATTGGTTTCTCTCTAGAAATCACTGTCATTTCCACCTTAATCTTCGGTTTCTCTTTACGCTGCATCGCTATCTATTTTGGTCTGGAAATGCCGAAATTTATTTATAAAGATGACGACGACCAGTCCGCATCCTCCAAAGATGCTTCCTAGAATATTGCCTTAATATGATGAATGACCGACGAAATGAGCGGTCATCATCTGCAAATTGGCGTATAAAAATTAATACAATTATAAATCCTGTTGGGAAAGCAGCATGCATTCTTTCACCAAATCAGAGCTCTTGTTATGGATTTAGTCTCACGTATACAACGTTTACCGATTGGTAAGTTTCACTATACCTTGCTATGGGTGATTGGTCTGGGCTGGATGTTTGATGCCATGGATACCGGATTGATTTCCTTTATTTTGGCCAAAATGGCGGAAGACTGGGCCATGACGCCGGATGATAAAAGCTGGGTGGTTTCCATTGGTTTTATTGGAATGGCTATTGGGGCAGTGTGTTCGGGAGCTCTTGCCGATCGCTGGGGGCGTAAAACGGTTTTTGCTTCAACCCTGGTGATTTATAGTCTGGCAACCGCGGCTTGTGCCTTTGCACCGAACCTGAGCTGGCTGCTGGTGTTCCGTTTCATAGTCGGGCTTGGACTGGGTGGTCAGCTACCGGTGGCGGTGACGCTGGTGAGTGAGTATATTCCTGCCCATGTCCGTGGCCGCTTTATTGTGCTGCTGGAAAGTTTTTGGGGTTTGGGCTGGCTGGTGGCAGCACTGGTTTCGCGGTTTGTGATTCCAGATTTTGGCTGGCATGCTGCCTTTCTGATTGGGGGGATTCCTGCGCTGTATGCCATCGTGATCTGGAAAATGGTGCCAGAATCGGTGCCTTACTTAATTAACCGCGGTCGACATAAAGAAGCGCATGCTTTGGTGAAAAAAATTGAAGCACAATGTGGCGTGGAAGTGATTGAAATTTTTGAAGTCAAACCGGTGGCCGAAAAGCATGATATTAGCTTCTCTCAACTCTGGTCCGGCATTTTTGCCCGCCGTACCCTGATGCTGTGGCTGATCTGGTTTGGTATTGTATTTTCCTACTACGGTATTTTTACCTGGCTGCCAAGTTTACTGGTCAAAGAAGGCTATACCATTGTGAAGTCTTTTGAGTATGTATTGGTGATGATTCTGGCCCAGTTGCCGGGTTATATTGCCGCGGCATGGCTGGTGGAAAAACTGGGACGTAAGGCAACATTGGCCGGTTTCATTGCCATGTGTGCGGTCTCTGCCTACTTCTTTGGTCAATCCGACAATGTGACCCAGATTGTGCTGTGGGGCTGTTTGATGTCCTTCTTTAATTTGGGGGCTTGGGGTGTTTTATACACTTATACCCCAGAACAGTATCCAGCCAATATCCGTGCCTTCGGTTCAGGCTGGGCCGGGGCGATTGGCCGTATTGGTGGTATTTTCGCGCCATTTGCTGTCACCCATATAATGGTGCTCGACCATGGTTTCAGCTATGTCTTTATGATGTTTACCGCCGTTTTAATTGCCGTGGCACTGATTATCCTGCTGCTGGGTGAAGAAACCAAAGGTAAAACTTTAGAGTCGATTGGTTTATAAAATTGCTGATTTTTGGGTTGATTGGCCCTTATAAAATGGATATTTTTAGTCCATAAGACACAATTTGTCGCAGAGTGTGGGTTACTGCCCTTGTGTAGTCCGCAGCTGCGACATAGCATAACAACGTAGATACAAAAACGAATTATTTAGGATTTCACGCTTTTATGACCAGCCTTGTGCATCATGCGACAGAAAATCGTTCCGTAGCCGAATTTACTGAACAAGCTTACCTTAACTATGCCATGTACGTGATTATGGACCGTGCATTGCCGCATATCAGTGACGGTTTAAAACCAGTACAGCGCCGTATTGTCTTCGCCATGAGTGAATTGGGCTTAAAGTATAGCGGTAAACCGAAAAAATCGGCCCGTACCGTGGGGGATGTGCTGGGTAAATACCATCCGCATGGTGACTCTGCCTGTTATGAAGCGATGGTACTGATGGCACAGCCATTCAGTTACCGTTATCCTTTTATTGAAGGTCAAGGTAACTGGGGTTCACCCGATGATCCGAAATCTTTTGCAGCAATGCGTTATACCGAAGCCAAACTTTCGCTTTATAGTGAAGTGCTGTTGTCTGAATTGGGTCAAGGCACCTGTGATTGGCAGGACAACTTCGATGGTTCAATGAAAGAACCGGTGAATTTGCCAGCACGTGTACCGAATATCTTACTAAATGGTACTACAGGCATTGCTGTGGGGATGGCGACCGATATTCCACCGCATAACTTGCGTGAAGTGATTAAAGGCACCATCGCGCTGATCCGTAATCCAAATTTAAGCGATGAAAAAGTGGCGGAATATATTCCAGCCCCGGATTTGCCGACCAAAGCCGAAATTATTACTGCCCCTGAAGAACTGCTCAAACTGCAGACCACAGGACGTGGCAGTTACCGTATGCGTGCGGTTTATAAAATAGAAAAAAATGAAATCGTGATTACCGACTTACCGTATCAGGTGTCGGGTTCTAAAGTGATTACCCAGATTGCCGATCAGATGCAGGCGAAAAAATTGCCTTTGGTTAGTGACCTGCGTGACGAATCGGATCATCAAAATCCGACCCGTCTGGTGATTGTATTACGTTCTAACCGGATTGATGCCGAAGCAGTGATGAGTCACTTATTTGCAACGACCGATCTGGAATCCAGCTATCGCGTCAACATGAACATGATTGGTGCCGATGGCCGTCCGCAAGTGAAATCGATTCGCCGCATTTTGCTGGAATGGATCGAGATTCGTAAAAATACGGTAACGCGCCGCCTGCAATATCATTTAAATAAAATTGAAAAGCGTCTGCATATCCTGGTCGGCTTGATTATTGCCTACTTAAATATTGATGAAGTGATTCGGATTATTCGTGAGGAAGATCAGCCCAAACCGGTGCTGATGTCTCATTTCAATATTGATGAAATTCAGGCTGAAGCCATTTTAGAACTCAAGTTACGTCATTTGGCCAGACTTGAAGAAATGGAAATGCGCCGCGAACAGGAAGAACTGGAAGCACGTGCGGCCATTATCCGCGAGCAGCTGGCCAATCCTGAATCTTTAAAAGCATTGATTATTAATGAACTTAAAGAAGATGCGAAAAAGTTTGGTGATGACCGCCGTTCGCCTATTGTACGCCGCGCCGAAGCATTGGCGATTAATGAACAGGACATGTTGCCAGCCGATCCTGTGACTGTGGTGTTGTCTGAGGCGGGCTGGATCCGTTCAGCTAAAGGCCATGAGGTCGATGCCGAAAATCTGAATTTCCGGGCCGGTGACCAATATTTAAGCCATGCCCAAGGTAAATCCAATCAACGGGTCTATGTACTGGACGATACCGGTCGTAGTTATGCACTGGCTATTAACACTTTACCTTCGGCACGTGGTTTGGGTGAACCTTTAAGTTCTAAACTTGCACCCGCCAGCGGTGTAGGTTTCATTCAGGTGTTTATTGCCGAGGATGAAGCTGAAATTTTGGCCTTGAGTTCCAAAGGTTATGGCTTTAAAACCCAGGCGAAACAACTGGATACCAATGCCAAGGCAGGGAAGTCCTTTCTGACTGTGCCTGAAGATGGCAAGGCGATGCCACTGCAAGCAATAGAACAGGCGACTCATGTGGCCTTACTCAGTTCAGCAGGCCGTATGCTGGTTGTCGATTTGTCAGAATTACCAAGCCTGAACAAAGGTAAAGGTAATAAATTGATACAACTCGAGGCGAAAGATCAAATTGTATCTATGACAATGTTGAATTTAGATGAAATAATTCAAGTAGTTGCTGGACAGCAACAATTAAAATTAAAAGGTGATGATCTTCAAAAATATATCGGTAAGCGAGGCACTAAAGGTCAACTCTTACCACGAGGATATCAAAAAGCAAATAGACTGTTCATTCAAAGATAAAACTAGCATCCCAGATATGAAATAGGCTATATATGGTGTAATTCGTGCAAATGGATGCTTTGTTGAACAATACAAAAGGAAAAAACCAGGTTCAGCAAAGAAAAAAATAGTTTAAAAACTAA
The DNA here is from genome assembly GCF_013420235.1 of Acinetobacter sp. YH01022. Taxonomy (NCBI): domain Bacteria; kingdom Pseudomonadati; phylum Pseudomonadota; class Gammaproteobacteria; order Moraxellales; family Moraxellaceae; genus Acinetobacter; species Acinetobacter sp. YH01022. The sequence goes on from NZ_VOYP01000002.1 coordinate 13,886, forward strand.
GGATTAAGATTGGAGTGATAGGCATTATGGAAAAGATTTGGTTCGCTGAATACCAAAAGACAGGGATTCCAGAAACTGTAGAATTACCGGCTGAAAATACCTCATTGGTTGATGTGTTTGAGCGCAACTTCCAAAAATTTGGCTCACGTGACGCCTTTATTTTTATGGATAAAGTTCTCTCTTTTAGTGAGCTGGAAGAAGCAAGCCGTAAATTTGCAACATATTTACAAAGTTTAGGTTTGGCAAAGGGTACACGTGTGGCGGTGATGATGCCAAACGTACTTCAATATCCTGTTGTCGCATTGGGGATTTTCCGCGCAGGTTTAGTGCTTGTAAACGTCAACCCGCTTTATACTTCTCGTGAACTTGAGCATCAGTTAAATGACTCCGGTTCTGAAGTGCTGGTTATTATTGAAAACTTTGCAACGGTTTACCAGGCAATTATTGGTAAAACCCCTGTGAAGCATGTGGTAGTGGCTTCTGTGGGTGATATGTTGGGTGCCTTAAAAGGTACATTAGTCAACTTTGTTTTACGTTCAGTGCGTAAGCAAATTCCGGCTTGGAATATTCCAGGACATATTCGTTTTAATGCAGCAATGTCTAAAGTCAGCGCAAGCAATTATAAGCGTCCAAACCTTACGCTCAGTGATACAGCTGTACTTCAATATACTGGCGGTACTACCGGTGTTTCTAAAGGTGCTGAACTGACTCACCGTAACCTGGTTGCCAACATGTTGCAGTGCGACGGTATTTTCCAAAGTAAATTTGGTGCTCAAGATGGGCAACCGGATGACCGTATTTTCTGTGCTTTGCCACTCTATCACATCTTTGCCTTCATGGTCTGTGCGTTGTACGGCATGTATAAAGGTCAGGCCAACGTGCTTATTCCAAACCCGCGTGACTTACCTGCGGTAATGAAAGAACTGCGTAAATACCAGCCATCATTCTTCCCGGCAGTGAATACCCTGTTTAATGCATTGGTGAACAATGAAGAATTTAGACAGCTGGACCATAGCAAACTGAAAATGGCGATGGGTGGCGGCATGGCAGTCCTTCCTTCTACTGCTGAAGCATGGAAGAAAATTACTGGCACCAATATTATTGAAGGTTACGGTTTATCTGAAACTTCACCTGTTGCAACAGCCAATCCACCGCAATCCACTGAATTTAGCGGTACCATTGGTATTCCATTACCGTTGACTGAAGTTGCAATTTTGGATGATGATGGTAATGAAGTGCCGCTTGGCGAACAGGGTGAAATCTCTATTCGTGGTCCACAAGTCATGAAAGGCTATTGGAACCGTCCAGATGAAACTGAAAAAGTGATGATTAACGGTTTCTTCCGTACCGGTGATATTGGGATCATGGATGATCGTGGTTATATCAAGATTGTCGATCGTAAGAAAGACATGATTCTGGTGTCGGGCTTCAACGTTTATCCTTCAGAAATTGAAGAAGTAATTTCTACGCATCCTAAAGTATTGGAAGTTGCTGCGATTGGTGTGCCGGATGAAAAATCAGGTGAAGTGCCTAAACTGTTTGTGGTGAAGAAAGATCCGTCACTCACCACAGAAGAAGTGCTTGCTTTCGCTAAAGAGAACTTAACAGGCTACAAACGCCCACGTTATGTTGAATTTATAGATGAATTACCAAAGTCCAACGTAGGTAAAATCTTACGTAAAGACTTGCGTAAAACTGCATAAATGCTGCAATAAAAAAGCGCCGATCACGGCGCTTTTTTATTTGGAAATAGGCCAGGCTTTAATCTTTTAACATCCATCGATCAATATAGGGACGTGCTATCCCAGTAATCCATAGAAAGGTCGTGATGCTACCAAATTGATAGATGTATCGCTGTAAATCAAATGCACCAAAGCTATATAAATTATCGAGCAAACAGTAGAGTGCAACGACTGTAGTCCATATCCAAAGGGCCTGACGTTTAATTCCCACCATCCAAAGTGCGAGAATTGAAATAACAATGGTAAAAATAAGGGAAAGCCTATTAAAATTGGCACACACCACTGCAAGTAAAAATCCTGTAATAGGCAATACGATTTTGAGTACCCGATCCACTTTAAGTTGATGCTGGCGCTGCTTTTCGAGTACATCAAACATTTTTTCTTGATCAGGATTGATCATTATGGATCCTTATTGCTCATTTATAAAAACGCTATAATTTACAAAAAATATTGCGAAAACACCATGCTATGATAGGCAGCATAAAATTTTAATGAGAAAAGTGAGATGCAAAGCATTAGCGGAATAATCTATCTCATCTTAATCGCATGTTTATTGCCCTATGTTTTTACTGCAATTGCAAAAAAAACAGCCGGTTTTAAAGCACGAGATAATCAGAACCCGCGTGAATTTCTGGCTAAAACCACAGGTTTGGCCGCCCGTGCCAATGCGGTACAACAAAACAGTTTTGAAAGTTTACCTTTATTTATTGCTTCCATTTTAATGGCAGAATATATGGTGATTTCTCAAACCGTAATCATGACTTTTGGTGTTGCCTATATTGTACTCCGTATTTTCTACGGCATCTGCTATTTAGCCAATTGGGCCACTTTGCGTTCCATTATCTGGACCTTATCCTTGCTGTGTCCGATTTGTCTGTTGCTGCTGGTGATTAAATTAACCACATGAGGCCTGAGAAGGTGAAAATACATATTTTCACCCAGCAGATGTATAATCGAAAAGTTATTTAATACGCAAAAACCGTTATAATCGTTGCGGTTTAAAAAAGATTTAACTTGTTAAAGAGTGATGCTATGAGCTACAGCAATATCCCAGCGGGTAAAGATGCACCAAACGACATCTATGTAATTATTGAAATTCCTGCAAATGCAGCACCAATCAAATATGAAATCGACAAAGATTCTGATGCATTATTTGTAGACCGTTTCATGGGTACTGCAATGTTCTACCCGGCAAACTACGGTTATGTGCCAAACACATTGTCACTTGATGGTGACCCACTTGACGTATTGGTTGTGACTCCACACCCGGTTGAACCAGGTTCAGTGATTCGTTGCCGTCCTGTAGGTAAATTGAACATGGAAGATGATGGTGGTGTTGATGCGAAACTGGTTGCAGTACCGCACGACAAATTAACACCGATCTATAAAGACGTTCAGGAATATACCGATCTTCCTCCGCTTTTAATCAGCCAAATTGAACATTTTTTCCAGCACTACAAAGACTTAGAGCCAGGAAAATGGGTGAAGTTAAGTGGTTGGGAAGGTGCTGATGTTGCTAAACAGGAAGTGCTTAGCTCAATTGCAGCTTATGCAGAAGCAAACAAATAATTGTTTGTTTCGAATTTAGCCTGAAAGGCTTAGATAAAAAAACCTGCACATTGTGCAGGTTTTTTTATCTCTTGAACTTACTGTGAATTAAAATAATTTCACAGGAATATCAAGGAAAATACGCCATTCATTGGTATCACCAATGTAATTACTTTGATAATCATTGCTTGCACGGTAGTAAGAATTACGTAGGCGAAGGCTAGCATCTTTAGCAAAACCACTTTGAACAGTATATTTCACCTGGTTAAAGAACTCGCGTTCTTGAGCATTGTCACTGATCATTGTTCCTTTATTATCAGTTGCTTTGATATCCCAACCGTAAACGAACGCTGATGTCCAGGTTAAACCAGGAACATTCATTGCACCAAAGTCATAAGTATATTGAATTTGCGCTGATTTTTCGTCATTACCAATAAAGTCTGACAGATAAGAGTTTGGCATGTAAATGGTTTGATGACCATCACCCACACCTCGACCTAAACCATAGTCATAACCAGTATTGCCTGAGTTTTGCTGGTAAGCCAACATGACATTATGCGAACCTTTGTTATAAGTACCAGAAACTGCCCAAATTGAGTTTTGGTAATTACCATCAGCTGGACCAATGAATGAATATAAGTTGCTATTGGCACCACGATCCCATTCAGTATGATAGCCACTGAAGTCATAAGTGAGTGAACTGTTGTTGGCAAGACTTTGCTTAAAGTTTACATTGGCATAATGGCGTTCTAATTTATCTTTAATGTCTACACCGTAGTATGCAGTATTTAAAGCATCATTCACTTTATATTTAGCACCCCATACCACAGCACGGTCTAGTTCATTACCATCTGAATTGATCTGGTCTGAATACTGGTTTTTAGTGAATTTACCTGCGGTTAGTTCCAGACCTTTAATTTCACGGCTTGTTACAAGGAAGCCGTCGAAATATTCAGGAACTAAACGGGCTGTATTGCTGGCTAATACAGGCAAGTCTAAAACTTGAGTACCATAACGTACATCAGTATTAGATACACGTGCTTTTACATTGGCACCACCACGGGTCCAGTGATCATAAGTATCACCTGCACCTTTAGTGAGTTGACCTTGACTGTTTAGGCCAGTTTCACGTGGAATCATGCCATTACCGGCATGTTTATTTTCGCCCAATTTAAATGAAGCATCACCCACGACACCCACACCAAAACCGATCAGGCCTTGAGTGTAGCCGGAATCCAGGTTCACAATTGCTGTTTGAGCAAAAGAGCTTGTGTCATCTACGCCATTTTTTTTGTCACGGCTTAAATAGCCTGTACGGAACAATACAGAACCTTCTGCATCTTCAACAAAGCCTTTCGATTCGCTTTGCTCGCTAGCATATACAGTTGAAATTAAGGCAGCTTGAATTAAAACTGCTAAGGTAAGTTTTTTAGCTTTTTGCATTGGGAGAGAGCCTTATACAAAATGGGAGAAGAAATTGGCAGAATTGTATACGTAATGTATCGCAAAAAAAGCTTTTTTTAATACATTTTATTTAATTAAAGTTATAACGTATTCAAATGTAAATTATACCTTTTGGTTAACAAAATATTAAAAAATTATTATTTGTGTAAATTTTTTTACAAAACAATATGATATTTTAACTCTAAATAAATTCTGGGCTAATGCCGATGCCTCATTAAAAATTGATAGGGAGTTGTGGTTTTGAAAAATGCTATTTTAGCATCCTAAATTTTGATATCAGGCCTAAAACATGGCTTTTATCAACCAGTGATATCAGCAGAAACACCTCTTTATAATGATTTAATTTTTAAAAAAGTAGCAAAATCAGCTGACTTTTGGCTGAAGTAATTAGACATTCTGGTCAAAAAATTAGGCTTACATGTCGATTTTTTTTGTTCAATAAATATGCTTTAAAATGATCAAAAAATTGACCAAAAATTATAGATAAATTTTTAATTATTGTTGTTCAGTTTATCATTTGGTAAAATATTAATCATTCCATAGTCGGAATAAATTCTGCTAGGTCCAGATAAAATTGTATTATTTTTTCGCGCAATAAGTTCCTGATTTATATGAGTCGAAAATACGGTCTGATTATCAGCAAAAAAGTCCATGCGATGCTTTTGTGCATAAAATGTGGGCAGTGAGATAAAAATAATGATCTTTTTTAGCTATCAGTAGGGCATAGGTACATAAAAGCTGATTCATCCTTGGTTCCGCAGCTATTGTCCAGTCTATGTCAGGACTTTTGAATAATCGTGTGCAGATCAAGATGAAGGTTTTAAACAGAACTTTGCAGGAGCTGCTCATGCTCCCGACATTTACTGCGATGCATGCTTAATATGTCAGTAAGTCAAACATGGCCAATATTGTTTGATTAAAACTTGAGAAGGTAGCAGCTGATTTTGATCCAGATTTTTGAGCCGGTGGATTGGGGTTTTAACTGGCCGATTTTAGCCAGAGAAGGAGAGAGATGCATAAACAAGCGTACAGTGAATATTTTTTGTGCACTTTTTCTAGGCATTTTTAGCTCTACCTGAAAAAACAGTCTCAAAATAAGGCAGGTTGTAAATAAATATTTAAGCCGTATTAGCATGCAGATCATCTAAAAGAGAGAAAGTCGTCAATCTTGTGAAGCTCGAAAAATGACTAGGTTTTGTTTTTATTTTTTAAAAATAAATTTATAAATATCAATATATTAGTATTTTATTGACGATTTACGGGCTAAAAATTACTGTGTTGTTTTTTAAACTGGCATAGCAATTGCTGATATCTCTTGAATCCATAAAAATCTGTCGGGGATCTATAAAATGCTTAAAAAATTATTTGCTGTGACCACTTTAGCTACTATGTCAGGTGCTGTATTTGCTGCAGATGCACCTGCCTTACCTTTTGGCCTGTCTTTTAGTGGTAGTGCAGCCGTCACTACAGACTATCGTTTCCGTGGTGTGACTCAAACGGAAAATGATCCAGCCGTACAAGCAGGATTCACGCTAGCTCATACTTCAGGGTTATATTTTGGCTTGTGGGGTTCCAATGTGAATTTTGGCAGCGGCACACCTAGCCTGGAACTGGATCCATCGCTTGGCTATGCCACCACGCTTGAAGCTTTCAGCAGCAAACCGACAGTAGATGTTGGGGTGGTGTACTATAATTATCCAAGTGCCAGCGATCTGAACTGGGCAGAATTATATGGCAAATTAGGCTTCAAAAGTGTGATTGCAGAAGGCGATAGCATTTTAACCAATCTCAATTATACCAATGACTATGCCGGTGCAGATGCAGACAGCTGGAATGTGAATGTGGGTTATTCAGTTCCATTTGGTTCATCAGGTTTTGGTGGGGTTGCTGCTGTAGGCTATACCGTTGTAGATGAAGACAAATATACCTTTAATGGTGATGATAATTATGTAGACTGGAAAGTGGGGCTAAGCTATGGCTTTAAATCCATTCCAGGTGCTAGTGCTGAACTGGCAGCTGTAGGCACCAATATTGATACTGATGGTTTATCGGATGTCGCAGAACGTGCGGTGGATACCGGTGCGGTATTTACCCTTACCAAAACATTCTAATTGTAATTTCAAAGCATTAAAAAACCTCCAAAGCATGACTTTGGAGGTTTTTTTATAGGTCAGGATCTGATGTGCAGGCTGTTGCAGAAAATGCAGCGCGGATCAGCACTGAATTGATGCCGTGTTATGACGATCCATGTAAAAAAAGGCTAGCCAAGGTATTGGCAATCAGGTATTCGCCATCATTTGAATCGGACTGACCTTTAAATGTCTGTTTAATCATTTGGCCCATCTGTATGGCATCGACAAGACTTTCAGGATGGCGAATAAAGTTTCGCATTTAGTATTAACCCTGTTGTGCCCGATAGGACAACGCTTCAGTTAAATGCTGGCTTTTAATGTCAGTATGTTGGGTTAAATCGGCAATGCTTCGCGCGACACGTAATACCCGATGATAAGCCCGGGCAGACAGGTTTAAGCGTTGCTGGGCCATTTCCATAATTTTCTGTGCCTGCGCATCAAGGCATGCAAACTGTTCCAGCTGTTTGGGACTTAAAGCATGATTCAGGCATTGTTGTCGCTGGATTTGTAAATTATAGGCTTGAATTACCCGTTCCCGAACCGTGTGTGAGTTTTCAACTGGTGTAGTCGCCTGTAATTCATGGGCTTGTAAAGGCGGCACATCAATATGCAGGTCAATCCGGTCCAGTAGCGGACCTGAAATCCGGTTTTGATAACGTTTAATCGCATCTGGGGAACATTGGCAGCGGATATCCTGATTAAAAGCATAACCACAAGGGCAGGGATTCATTGCTGCAATGAGTTGAAAGTTGGCCGGGAAGGTAATTTGCCTGGAGGCACGGGAAATCACTATTTCCTTGGATTCGAGCGGCTGTCTTAATACTTCCAAGACCTTGCGATCAAATTCAGGCAGCTCATCTAAAAATAATACGCCCAAATGAGCCAGCGTAATTTCCCCCGGTTTGGGATGTGAACCCCCACCCACCAAGGCAATTGCGGAAGCAGTATGATGTGGTGCACGAAAAGGGCGCTGCCCAAAAGGATGCGAGCTATTGGCAACCGAGTAAATACTGGCTACTTCCAGATTTTCCTGCATGTCCAGAGGGGGCAAAATACTGGCCAGCCGTGAAGCCAACAGTGTTTTTCCTGTACCTGGTGGGCCTTTAAACAATAGTGAATGTCCACCAGCGGCAGCAATTTCCAAAGCCCGTCGCGGGCGCAATTGACCTTTGATATCGGCTAAATCAAATTTGTACTGATTGATTGGATTGCTGCTAGGGGCTTGATATTGCTGAAGCGGATGTTGTCTGGATAAATGTTCACAGACATTTTTGAGATGGTGGGCAGCAAACACTTCAAAATTGGGCAGTTGCGAAGCATCTTGGGCATTCTGTTCTGGCAAAATCAGTTGATGTCCAGACTGCTGGCAGGCAATGGCAATGCTTAAAATACCGCTGATGGGACGAAGTTGACCATCCAGGGCCAGTTCACCAATAAATTCCAGCTGATCTGTCACATTTTCAGGTAGTTGGCCTGAAGCGATTAAAATTCCTAAAGCAATGGGCAAATCCAGACGCGAGCCATCTTTGGGTAAGTCTGCAGGCGCTAAATTGATGGTGAGACGTTTGGTGGGGAATTGGAAACCACTATTAATAATGGCAGAACGTACCCGGTCTTTACTTTCCCGAACTGCTGCTTCAGGCAACCCAACAATGGTTAAAGAAGGCAAGCCCTGACTGACATGAACTTCCACCTCAATTAAAGGTGCATGAAGTCCAAGCAGACCTCGAGTGTAAATTTTAGCAAAAGACATTTATTATTGTTCCATTGTAGTGCGTTATTTTTAATCGTTTTTGGTCTTTTTATGCACTAAACAAGTGCTTATTTATTGTTCTTGATTTTAATTTCTAAAGCTTCAACCTGTTTAAGCAGTTCATTCAAGCGTAGGTTGGCATTATTTAATGCAGTACGTTGACGTTCAATTTCTTCTTTGGAAACCAGATCCATCTTGCTGACTGCTTCGTTCAGTAAGGCACGTAAATTATGCTCAACATCTTTTTTCGGTTGATCGAGCTGTTCCATTATGGCTTGTAATAAGGTTTCAATCATTGCAGTACCCATATAAGGATGGAGAAGTGGTGCTAGTGTAACATTGCTGCTACCTGGACCATAGTCCCACTCAACCGGATATAGCTTTATCCGATGTTTAAAATCGTTAATTTTATAGTAAAAATGTCTAGTTTCTGGAATTCAGACTACATGTAAAAGGATAAAATAGGTTATAAAGAAAACTCGTGTCAAAGTTTCTATTTCCCCCAACCTTAGAATTTTTGGCACGGAATTTGAACATAAAACCTTACTGGTGAAAGAAGCCGAAGGAAAACAAACATGAAGCTCGTAACTGCAATTGTAAAACCCTTTAAATTGGATGATGTGCGTGAAGCACTCTCTGACATTGGTGTTCAAGGGATCACCGTAACTGAAGTCAAAGGCTTTGGTCGTCAAAAAGGTCATACTGAACTTTACCGTGGTGCAGAATATGTTGTTGATTTTTTGCCTAAAGTAAAAATTGAAATCGCGATTAGCGATGAAATGGTTGATTCAGTCATTGAATCGATTACCCGTGTAGCAAGCACAGGAAAAATTGGTGACGGTAAAATTTTCGTTACTAATTTAGAACAAGTCATCCGTATCCGTACCGGTGAAACAGGTGCAGATGCTGTTTAATTTGGCATGAAGTTTGCTGAGTAGCTAATAACTCACAAAACTAGGTTGGGGGATACGAATGAAAAAAATGCTTATTGCGCTGAGTTTATCTGGCGCACTTTTAGGTGGTTCTGTTGCATGGGCTGAAGAAGCACTAACAGCAGCATCCACTCCTGCTGAAAATGTCGCAGCGACTGAAACGGCTGCCTCGTCTTTAACAACAAATTCTGAATTAGCTGCGGCACCTACTCCAGCTGAACAAACAGCAGCGCCTGTCGAAGAAAAACCAAAATTAGATACAGGTGACACCTCATGGATTTTAGTGTCTACAGCACTGGTTCTATTGATGACCATTCCCGGACTTGCATTATTTTACGGCGGTATGGTTCGTAAGAAAAACGTACTTGGTACCATGGCACATAGCTTTGTTGCAGCAGCCATTGTCAGTATTACCTGGGTGGTGATTGGTTATAGCCTGGCCTTTGGCAGTGGCAATGCTTTCATTGGTAACCTGGATAAAATCATGCTATCCGGCATTACCACAGATGCCTTAACTGGAACGATTCCGGAAGTTCTGTTTGTGATTTTCCAAATGACTTTTGCCATCATTACTGTAGCTATTATTACTGGTTCGATTGCAGAACGTATGAAATTTGGAGCTTTCGTTGCATTCATTACACTTTGGAGTGTGATTGTGTACGCGCCAATTACTCACTGGGTATGGGGTGGCGGCTGGTTAGCGAATGATGGCGCATTAGACTTTGCTGGCGGCACGGTAGTTCATATTAACTCGGGTGTTGCAGGTCTGGTTGCTGCATACATGCTCGGTAAACGTATGGGCTTGGGCCGTGAATCAATGGCTCCCCATAACCTGACTTTAACCGTGGTGGGCGCAAGCCTGGTATGGGTAGGCTGGTTCGGTTTCAATGGTGGTTCTGCACTCGGTGCCAACGGTTCAGCCAGTTATGCACTTATTGCTACACAAGTTGCTGCTGCCGCTGCTGCAATTTCCTGGTTAATTACTGAAAAAGTGATTCGTGGTAAAGCTTCGGTATTGGGTGGTGCATCTGGTGCAGTTGCTGGCCTGGTGGTCATTACACCAGCAGCAGGTTTCGTGACTGTAGGCGGTGCTTTAGCTATGGGCTTGATCGGTGGTGTGGTGTGCTTCTGGGGTATTACTGCACTTAAACGTGCACTGAAAGCGGATGACTCTTTGGATGCTTTTGGTCTGCATGGTGTGGGTGGTATTGTCGGTGCAATTCTGACTGCGGTATTTGCCAGTGAATTTATTATGGGTGATAAAGTGCCGACAGACATGATGCATCAATTATGGGTGCAACTTGAAGGTGTACTGGCAACTATTGCTTACTCTGCAGTATTGACCTTTATCATTCTAAAAGTGATTGATCTGGTCATCGGTATCCGTGTTGCGAGTGATGACGAACGTATGGGTCTTGACCTAAGTCAACATGGCGAACGTGTAGAATAATATAAAAACCAATAATCAATATATTGTGTAAAACAGCCCGTCAGGGCTGTTTTTTTTCCATATCTTGCGTAAGTCTCTACAAAGGGCAGAATTTTTGCTACACTCTGAATCCGATTTGATTTGTTCAATTAAACCGCTATGCACTGTCCATTTTGCAACGCTGCAGATAGTAAAGTGATCGATTCGCGTTTGGCTGCCGAAGGCTGCCAGATTCGTCGACGTCGTGAATGTATCAGCTGCGGAGAACGTTTTACTACCTTTGAAACCTATGAAGTGGTGATGCCCCGGGTGATTAAATCTGATGGTAAGAGTGAACCGTTTGACGAAGCAAAAATGCGTCGTTCCCTGATGCATGCTTTGCAAAAAAGGCCGGTGACCCAGGAACAGATTGAAACCGTACTCAGCGATATCCAATTACAGATTCGCCGTTTAGGTGAGCGCGATGTAAAATCCCGCACCATTGGCGAAATTGTGATGCAGGCTTTATTTGCCCTGGATCATGTCGCTTATGTCCGTTTTGCTTCAGTCTATCAAGACTTTCAGGATGTTGAAGCCTTCCGTCGTCAAATTGAACAGATGCAGCAGCGCGAACACTAAATCGAACACTAAGATTTTATTTTTCCAAGAGTCATGCAATGTCCGAGTTAAAAGAAGATTCCATTCAGCCAGATCAGCTTTGGATGCAACGTGCAATCGAATTGGCACGACTTGGACAATATTCCACTAAACCCAATCCCAATGTCGGCTGTGTCATCGTCAAAAATGGTCAACTGGTCGGTGAGGGCTTTCATCCGAAGGCCGGGCAACCGCATGCCGAAGTGTTTGCCATGCGCCAGGCTGGTGAACAGGCACGTGGTGCAACAGCGTATGTCACTTTGGAGCCATGTGCACATTATGGCCGTACACCGCCGTGTGCCAAAGGTCTGGTCGAAGCTGGAATTGCAAAAGTGATTGTGGCCTGTCCGGACCCGAATCCCTTAGTGGCGGGTAAAGGTGTGCAGATTTTAAAAGAGGCCGGTATTGACGTCAGTGTTGGTATTTGCGAACAAGAAGCAGAAAAACTCAATCTGGGTTTTTTAAAAACCATGGCCACTGGCATGCCTTATGTGCGTTTAAAAGTCGCTTCCAGCCTGGATGGTCGAACTGCCATGGCATCGGGTGAATCGAAATGGATTACCGGAAGCGAGGCCCGTCAGGATGTACAGCACTGGCGTGCCATTTCCGGTGTGGTGATTACTGGCATTGAAACGGTACTTGCCGATGACTGCCAGCTGAATGTGCGTCAGCTGAATGGCATTGCCGATATCAGTACGATTGTTCAGCCCAAACGTCTGGTACTGGACCGTCAGGGGCGTTTACCTCTGACTGCAAAAATACTACAGCAGCCTGAAACAGTCATGGTGATGGGACCGTTTCGTCAGGAACTGGCCGATTTAGGCGTGTTACAATTGCCAGTACAGCCTTTAAAAGACCTGCTACAGACCTTATCTACCCAATATCAAATTTATGATGTGCTAGTGGAAGCAGGGGCAACATTATCCACAGCCTTTTTGCAGCAGCAACTGGTGGATGAAATGATCAGCTATGTTGCACCGACCTTTTTAGGTCAAACCGCTCGTGCGATGTTTAATGCGGAATTCGACCGTATGGCAGAGCAACTTCGATTTAAGCTCATCGACCTGGTTCAAGTCGGGAATGATGTGCGCTTAAGGTTAATCCCTTCTCAAGAGACAGTATGAATTCAGAGTCTTCGGTTTATCATAAACGTCGTCATTCAGCACGTACTACAGATGAATACCTTTTCAACCAGCTTGTTCCGTATTTAGGCAATAAGCGCCGGTTACTGCATCTGATTTTGGAAGCCCTTGAGAGTACGGGAACCTTAAATAGCCACAATGGCCGGGCGCCGATTTTTGCTGATTTTTTCGCCGGTTCCGGCGTGGTTTCGCGTCTGGCGCGACAAAATGGCTATCGGGTCATTGCCAATGACTGGGAACCCTACAGCCATGCGTTAAATAGCGCGATTTTGTCCTGTGTCGAAGCACCGGCATTTAAAGAGTTGGGCGGCTATCAAAAAGCGATTGATTATCTGAACCGTTTGCCGGAAGTCAAAGGCTGGGTGACGCATAACCTGTGCCCGCGTAATGACGAAATCTATGATCCGACTCGCGACCGTCTGTTCTTCAAACGTCGTAACGGGATGCGTATTGATGCCATCCGTCAGCAGATTGCCACTTGGCAGGCACAAGGTGCGATTGATGATGTAGAAATGTCGGCTTTGCTGGCACCCTTGCTGTATTCGGCCAGTTTCGTCAGTAATACCTCAGGGGTATTTAAAAGCTTCCACCATGGCTGGGGCGGTAAAACCCAAACTGCTCTGGAACGGATTGAATCCTTACTCTGGCTGACCCCAAGCCGTTTCTGTGAAATCGGCGACCCGAAAAAACCGGCCGCGGAAATGTGGTGTGTTGATGCACAGCATCTGGCCAACCAGATGAGTCATTTTGAAGTCGATATCGCTTATCTGGATCCGCCGTATAACCAGCATGCCTATAGCAGTAACTATCATGTATTGAATGCCTTGACGCTGTGGGATCAGGTCGATTTGCCGAGTCCAGACACCAAAGGCTTTAAAAGCGGGATTGACCGGGCATGGCGTAAAGAACGTCCGAGCCAGTACAATTCTTCCAAGCATGCCAAAGAAGCCTATGAAAAATTATTGGCAACCATTAATGCACGTTATATTCTGACCAGCTATTCGACCGATGGGAATATTGAAGCGGGCGATTTGCTGCAGGCTAACTTGAAGCGTGGTCGCGTCACCTTGCTGACCCAAGATGTACCGCGCTACCGGGTGAGCAAGCAGCGCCAGTCAGAACGTGCACGTGTGCTAGAATTTATTGTCATCACCGATACCCATGCCAAATCGGGTCCGCCACTGCGCCAGCTCTTGGGTCAGCTGTATCATTTTGCTGAACTGGGTGGAGTAGATACGACCGGTGTAAGTACGCAACTGGCATTGTGGTAAAACAAGGACAGCATTAGAGAAAAAGTTATGTTTACAGGCATTATTGAAAGTCTAGGTAAAGTGGAAAGCTTGCAAAGTGTGGGTGGTGATGTGCGTCTGCGTATTGGCACCGACCTCGACATGTCTGATGTGCATTTGGGCGATTCGATTGCCACCAACGGGATCTGCCTGACTGTGATTGAGTGGGGCGAAAACTGGTATGCCGCTGATGTTTCACGTGAAAGTCTGAATCGAACTACTTTAGGCACTTGGAAAGTGGGGCAGCCGGTCAATGTGGAAAAAGCCATGTTGCCAACCACCCGTTTTGGTGGACATATTGTCAGTGGTCATGTCGATGCGGTCGGTGAAATCACGCTGGTACGTGAAGATGCGCGTTCCATTTATTATGAGGTCACGGCTCCGGCGGAAATTGCCAAATATCTGGCAGAAAAAGGCTCGGTGACGGTAGATGGCATTAGTCTGACCATTAACCACCTGCGTGGCAATATTATCAGCCTGAACCTGATTCCGCATACGGCAGAACGAACCAATATTGGCACCTGGAAAACCGGGGCGAAAGTGAATCTGGAAGTCGATGTTTTAGCGCGTTATATCGAGCGTTTAATGCTGGGGGATAAAGCTGCTGAAGTCAAAGAGCAATCCAAATTAAGCATGGCATTTTTAGCAGAAAATGGCTTCTTGAAGTAAAACATCTTAGAATAGAAAACAGTCTGATTGAAAAGTCAGGCTGTTTTTTTTGTTTTTAGTTTTTATTTTTAATAAGTTATGAAAATAATGTGGTTAAAGTGAGTAGCTGAAGATGCTTGATTTTCTAATGCATATTGAACAATGGTTGCCTACTTTGCTGGATCAGTATGGTCTGTGGATCTATGCTATTTTATTTCTGATTATCTTTGCAGAAACTGGTTCCGTATTTATGTTCTTCTTGCCGGGAGACAGCCTGCTGATTGCGATTGGTGCCCTCTGCTCAACCACAGATGTGATCCATTTAAATACCATGGGACTGTTGCTGTTTAGTGCTGCGGTACTGGGTTATATTGTCAATTATTATACCGGGCAGATTTTGGGGTTTAAGTTTTTCCATGAACATTCACGTTACTTAAAACCGGCCTATATCGTAAAAACCAACCATTATTTTACCAAGCATGGTGGTAAAACCATTTTGATGGCTCGCTTTGTTCCATTTGTACGTTCATTTGCTCCCTTTGCTGCAGGGGCAGGGCATATGAATCTCTTGAGTTTTATGCTGTATAACGTAGCCGGTGGTTTAATCTGGATTGCGGTATTATTGAGTATAGGCTACGGTGCAGGGAATATACTGGGTCTAGCGGTGGACCTGTTTTAATTTTGAATACTTTGAATTTCAGCCTCATTCCATATGCTGAAGTCAAAAAAAAGTCCACCGAAATGGACTTTTTTTTTTGTCATGGCAACGAAATTAAAAAATACCTGAAGTCGCCATGCTGAAACTCAAGTGCCAGGTTTTTCCGAAGATAAATTAGAGTTCTTTAAAATATAGTCAATTTCTTCCTGACTGGCTTGATGCAACTTGGCGCGAAATACAGTCACCGCTTGCTCAATCAGCGTTTCAGCTTCCAATTCCAGACGTAAACGCAGGCTTTCCAGCTCCGATAATATTTCATGGTCAGCAATCGAGAACATGCCCTTGGCAAAATTCAAGGCCGGGCCCGCAGGGTTCTTGTGATAACGTGCAGTATAGGTTTGCATTTCGTGCTCTATATTTTGACGTATAAAAGCCAAGGTATGAACCTGCTCGGCAAATTGTCTTTCTTCGTCTAGCTGTAATGCCTGTGCATAAGCCGCCTGTTCGGCACGCTTATTTTCCAGCGACTGTTCCAAGGCACGCTGCTTGCGCAAGCGCGCTTCTTCAATCAGCTGGGCCTTACGTTCGGCATAGGCATGTTCAATCTTTTCATAAGATTGCTGCTGGGCTTCTTTGTCTTTTTCTAGCCACTTCTGAATATTGGTTTCAGGTTTGAGGACATTGCAGACGCGGTGTAGGTCATCAATAAATGCCTGACGAACAGCCTCAGGTACGTTTAACCAGCGCTGTTTAAAATCTTGACCGACATTTAATGCCACCACATCTCTCCTTATTTCCATTGATCGGCTAAAGCTTGAATGTTCGCGGCTCAATACCTAAGCGTCGATATTGTTTAAATTTTTCACGACCCAGTTGTTTTGCCGATTCATTATTTTCGATGATTTCTATAATGTGACTAAATTTATCAATCTGTTCAAGGGCTTGATTGTTAAAATTAAACACAATCCAGTCAGACTCTTGCGGCAGGCGGGATGAAATGCAAATGCTGGCCTGTTCCTGATCAATACCATGCGGAATAAAACTGCCAGGATCAAAACTCCACAACTGTTCATCAAGCTGCTGCTGCAAGTCGGTATTTTCGCAATATAACCAGATCTGTGCCGGCTGTTTCAGAATCTTGCGGCACAAACGGCAAGTGCTTTGCACTTGCCGTTCATTGCTTTTTTCAAACAGATAAAAGCTGACTTTAGCCATTCGACTGCACACGATTGGCCAGGAACTGAACCAGTAATGGCACAGGACGACCGGTTGCATTTTTGGCTGTACCTGAGTTCCATGCTGTACCGGCAACATCCAGATGTGCCCAGCGGTATTCACGTGTGAAGCGTTGCAAGAAACAAGCAGCCGTCACAGAACCGGCTTTCGGTCCACCAATATTGGCAATATCGGCAAATGGTGAATCCAACTGTTCCTGATAGTCTTCAATCACCGGCATGCGCCATACCCGGTCAAATGAAGCCTGGCCTGCAGCGGTAATTTCAGTAGCCAATTCATCATCCGGGGTAAATAAACCTGACAACACTGAACCCAAGGCCACCACGCAGGCACCGGTCAAGGTTGCAATATCAATCACCAGCGCCGGATTGAAACGCTTGATGTAAGTCAGAGTGTCGCATAGTACCAAACGGCCTTCTGCATCGGTATTTAAAATTTCCACCGTTTGTCCACTCATGGTGGTTACGATATCACCTGGACGGGTGGCATGACCTGAAGGCATATTTTCAGCAGCGGCAATGGCACCGACCACATGAATTGGCAGTTTTGCTTCACATAGCGCACGGATGGTGCCTAGCACTGATGCTGCGCCGCACATGTCAAATTTCATCTCATCCATGCCCAGACCCGGCTTAAGTGAAATACCGCCTGTATCAAAGGTTACGCCCTTACCAACCAGTACCACAGGGGCCTGTTCAGTATGGGCTTTATATTCGAGGGTAATCACACGACCCGGACGGTCTGAACCTTTGCTCACTGCCAGGAAGGCATTCATGCCCAAGTCTGCCATTTGCTGTTCATTAATCACAGTGACTTTTAGTAGGTCCGGATATTGTGCTGCCAAAGCTTGAGCCTGTTCAGCCAGATATTCTGGGAAACAGATATTACCTGGGCGATTGCCTAAATCACGGGCCAGGTTTTGACCGGATTGCACGGCATGAATCAGAGACAATTGTTGCGGGTTTAATGTACTGTTTGCAGCAATCAGATGAATTTCTTCAAGCACAAATTCATTTTTCTTCGATTTGTACTCATCAAATGCATAATTTGCCTGAGTCAGCGCCAGTGCAAATAAATAATGCTGTTCAGGGGCTAGGGCAGAAATATCAATACTGATCTGTTTGAATTTTTTTTGTGACTCTTTGATAATGTTTTGTGCGATTTTTGCTAATTTGGTCGGCTGAATTTCAGCTGCTTTATCTAGGCCAATCAGCGTGGTATTGGTACAGGCAGCCACTTTGCCGATCAGGGTTAAAGATTCGCATAGACTCGCCTTGAATTGTGCAGCTTCGACTAAACTATTTAAATCATTGATTTGATAAGTGGTCGAGGCCTGTTGCAGCTGTTCGGAATCTACTAATATCAATAAACATGGGCTAGATGCATTCTCTTGGAATGACGTATTAATGGTCAGTTTCATGTGCTGTATTCATGCCTTGGAAAGATTGCAAATCATTAAACCATTGAAACATTTCTATGAATAGGGTTTCAATGCGCAACAACAGTATAGGTTTTATATTTTCACCATTCGGGTAAACTAGCGCTAGTTTTATTTGTTTCTTTTTTGGGAAGAATTAATTTGATTATTCGGCGTTATCTGGTCAAGCAAGTGCTGTCTACCTCCCTGGTGGTCATTGCTTTATTGACCTTAATCATGATGGGTGGTCGGCTGATCAAGTTTTTTGGTGTGGCGGCACAAGGTCGTTTAGATACCAGTATTTTGTTTAGCATTATTGGTTATCGACTGCCAGAATTTTTAACATTAATTCTTCCGCTCGGCTTTTTCATTGGTCTGATGCTGGTGTTTGGCCGTCTCTACGTCGATCATGAGATGGCAGTCATGAATGGTAGTGGCATCAGCCGTAATCAGTTGGGACGTTTGCTGATTCCACTGACGGTGGTTTTTCTTGCGGTTCAAACAGTATTGATGGTGTGGATGTCCCCTTGGGGACTGCGTCACTTTGAAGAACTGATCACCAATCAGGCGGTGAGAACCGGTTTCGATCTGGTTCGCCCCAAAGAATTCATTTCCTCTGGTCCCTATACTATTTATGCTGGAGATTTGTCGGAAGATCGTCACAATTTAAAAGATGTGTTTTTCTATCAGCGTGCCGAAAAACCGGGCAAACCTGATGTCATGATTTTGGCGAAGGAAGCCACCCGTGTAGATGTTGCTAATGAAACCGCCAGTATTGTGGATTTGGTAGAAGGGCGCCGTTATGAAATTTTCCCGGGAACACCAAAATATACACAAGCAGAGTTTCAATCTTATCGTTTACGTTTAGAAAGTGATCAAGAAGCAAAATTTGAAAGCGCTGAAGTGGAAGCCTTACCAATTGCCAAACTTTGGAACAACCGCAATGATCCTGTCGTTGTGAGTGAATTGGGCTGGCGTCTCTTCGTACCATTTTCCATTGTGGTTGCCTTAATGCTGGCGATTGCACTGTGTGAAGTAAGCCCGCGTCAGGGACGTTATTTAAAACTGTTCCCGGCCTTACTGATTTTTGCCAGTCTGATTGTGGCCCTGATGGCGGTCAAAACGCGCATTAGTAAAGATGAAATGGGCATCTGGGCCTATCCTTTGGTGTTGCTGGCCTATGCTGTTGCCGCAGCACTGTTTTCCCGGAAACAGAAACTGGCACCAAAAATCAAGAAACGAATTCAGCAGGTGAGGTCTTAAAATGTTAGCACGTCGAATAGTCGCCAAACATGTGACCAAAACTACGGCACTTGCCATGCTGGGTGCAACCGCAGTGCTCTCTGTTTTACAGGTGCTGTTCACCTATTTGGGTGAATTGGGTTCGCTGAACGAAAACTATGGGGCCTGGCAGGCATTTCTCTATGTATTATGGGGTGCACCGCGTTATCTCTATGAAATTTTGCCGATCTCTGCCCTGATTGGGGCGGTGCTGGGTTTAGGTACTCTGGCTTCCAATAGTGAGCTGGTGGTGATGCGCTCGGTGGGCATCAGCCTGTGGCGTATTGTGGGCTGGGTGATTCGTTCAGCGCTGATTCTGGTGGTGTTATCCTTTGTCTTAAGTGAGTGGGTGATTCCGTATACTAATGAACAGGCCAAAAGTGTCAAAGATCACCGTAGCGCCAGTGCATTGGGTGAGGTGAGGGGTTACTGGACCCGTGAAGGTCAGCGTTTTATTTATATTGATTATGCCAATGCACAAGGCCAGCTTCAGCGTGTTCAGGTGGTTGACTTTGATGACAATTATTATCTGAAAGGTGTACTGAATGCAGAACAGGGCCAGTTCATTAAAGATGGTGACTGGAAGCTGCAGCAGGCAACCCAGATGGATATTTTGCCACAAGGAAATTCTACTCTGCTACAGAGCGCACAGCTACCGCTGGCTTTAGCCCTGCAACCGAAATATGTGCATATGGTCACCATTGATCCGGAAGATTTATCTCCAAGTCAGCTGGTGAGTTTTATGAGCTATATGCATGAATATAGCCAGGTGCCGAAAACCTACCAGCTGGCATTCTGGCAAAAAGTCGGTTCGCCATTTGCCTTGATTGCCTTGGTGCTCATTGCCTGTTCCTTTATTTTTGGTCCCTTACGTCAACAGTCGATGGGTTTCCGTCTGGTCATTGCCTTGTTTATTGGCTTGGGATTCTTCTATCTGCAGGACTTTCTGGGCTATGCCAGTCTGGTCTATTCACCATCACCAGCCTGGTTCGTGTTTGTGCCGATTGTGCTGATGCTGCTGGTCGGTGGTTATTTGCTGCGCCGTGCACGTTAAACTGCTCCGACAGTGATAAAAAGAATGTGCATGATCAGCTTTAGTCATGATCTGCACATAGAGTCTTGACCGAAAATTCGGTAAGATATGACGATGAAATTGTAAACAAAAGAGTGTTCATTATGACGGATGCAACTGCTGGCAAAATCCCTCACGTATTGGTAATTATGGATGGTGTGGGTCATCGCGAAGCGGTCGAAGACAATGCTTTCCTAGCAGCAAAACGACCTAACTTAACGGCTATGCAACAAAAGCATCCACATGGTTTGATTTCAGGTTCAGGTGAAGATGTCGGCCTGCCTGATGGTCAAATGGGCAACTCTGAAGTGGGTCATATGAACCTGGGTGCAGGTCGAGTGCTGTATCAGGATTTCACTCGCATTACCAAAGACATCCGTAGCGGTGCTTTTTTTGAGCACGAAGTGCTGGTCGATGCCGTTGAAAAAGCCAAAGCCGCAAATGGAGCAGTCCATATTTTGGGCTTGCTGTCGCAAGGTGGCGTGCATTCGCATGAAGACCATATTGTAGCCATGGCTGAACTGGCACTGAAACGTGGTGCAAAAGTTTATCTGCATGCTTTCCTGGACGGTCGTGATACACCGCCTAAAAGTGCACAGCCATCTCTAGAAAAACTCGATGCATTGTTTGCCCAATATCCGGGTCAAGGCCGTATCGCCACCCTGATCGGCCGTTACTTTGCCATGGACCGTGACAACCGTTGGGATCGTGTAGAACAGGCCTACCGTCTGCTGACTGAAGGTGAAGCAGTACGTACCGCTGCAACAGCCGTTGAAGGTCTGGAACAGGCTTATGCAGCTGAAGAAAGCGATGAATTTGTCAAAGCCACCCGTATCGGTGATGTGGCGAAAATTCAGGATGGCGACAGTGTAGTGTTTATGAACTTCCGTGCCGACCGTGCGCGTGAAATCACCAAGGCCTTTGTCGAAAAAGATTTTGCTGGTTTTGAACGTAAAGTGGTTCCAAACCTGTCTAAATTTGTGATGTTGACCCGTTACCAGGCGACCATTGATGCACCTGTGGCCTACATGCCTGAAGCGCTGAAAAACTCGATTGGCGAGTATTTATCAAGTCTGGGTAAAACACAGCTGCGTATTGCCGAAACAGAAAAATATGCCCATGTGACTTTCTTCTTCAGTGGTGGTCGTGAAGATGAATATCCAGGTGAAAAACGCATTTTGATTCCATCTCCAAGCGTTGCCACTTATGACCTGAAACCGGAAATGAGTGCTTTCGAGGTGACTGATGAACTGGTTGCTGCGATTAATTCGGGTGAATATGACTTATTGGTTGTGAACTATGCCAATGGTGATATGGTGGGGCATACCGGTGTATTCGATGCCGCAGTGAAAGCAGTGGAAGCAGTAGATACATGCCTCGGTCGTGTCTATGAAGCGGTGATGGCACAAAAAGGTCATATGCTGATCACCGCCGATCATGGTAATGTAGAGCAAATGCAGGACTACCAAAGTGGTCAGGTCCATACTCAACATACCACTGAACTGGTTCCGTTTATTTATGTCGGCCCAACTTCTGCAACCATTGCTGAAGGTGGTGTACTTGCAGATGTCGCACCGACATTGTTGAACCTCATGCAAATTCCTGTACCTGAAGAAATGAAAGGTCGTAATTTGATTACTTTAAAATCATAAAAAATTTCGTATAAACAGGTGGATGGATGGCTTTACAGCGCTGGAAAAAGGTTGTCATTTTAACAACGTTATTCATGTGTGTGAGCCATTCCGCTTTTGCTGCGGTAAAAGGCAAGGGCCAGCCTGTTTTAGATTTTGATGATGAAGCTGAACAGAACTATGCTGAAGTTCCGGTGGAATCGATTCAGCAGTTCGTGCAGATTTATAGCATTGTCAAAGAAAATTATGTCGATGAAAAAAATGATGAAGCCTTATTTCAACAGGCGATTAAAGGTCTGGTCAGTGGACTCGATCGTTATTCCCGTTATTTAAGTCCAGAAGAATATAAGCAGTTATTACAATACACTGAAGGGGATATCGCCTCTGTCGACTTTGAACTGACCTATGATCCGCAATTGCATCAATGGGTCATTCAAGGCTTAAAGGAAAATGCAGATTCAACCAAGCAAGGTTTGCGCAATGGGGTCAGTGTATTCAAGATTGATGACCAGGAACTGAAAAAATTCAATCATGATCAGGTGAATAGCTTGCTGAATGGTTCGATTGGTTCGACCTTAAGCTTACAGCTGGCACAAAATAGCAAGCCGTTGATTTTAGTTCGTAATAAAAAAATAGAAACCGATATTCAGGCAACCTTATTGCATAATCAGGTGCTGGTGATCAAGGTCAGGGTGTTTCAGCAAGATACAGCCAATGAAATCAAACGCTTGATTGAAGAGTATTCTTCTTCACGCTTGAAAACGGTGTTATTGGATTTAAGAAATAACCCTGGCGGATTGTTGTCCGCTGCGGTTGAATCGGCTGATCTGTTTTTGAACCAGGGAATCATTGTTTCAACCAAAAGCCGTTCCGAAGGCGACCAGCAGTTTCAGGCCCTGCCCAGTTTTGAGTTTCAGAATTTAAAGTTGGGTATTTTAATCAATAACCGTTCTGCCTCTGCCGCTGAAGTCTTTACTGCCGCGATGAAAGATCATGGCCGTGCCTGGGTGATCGGGGATAAGAGTTACGGAAAAGGGGTGGTACAAAAACTGTTCCCACTTTCCAACGGTGCAGCTTTACAGATGACGGTATCGCATTACTACACTCCTAAAGGGCAGATGATTGAAGGGGTAGGTATTCAGCCCAATCAACACTATCTGCAACATGAAATGAAAGAAGAAAACTATCTAGAACATGTTGCAGAGATCATTTTAACTCATAAATAAAACGGCCTGATCCTTAAAAAATGGTCTAGTCCTCGTCGGTATCTAAACCAAATTTTTTCAGTCGATAACGCAAGGAACGGAAAGACATGCCCAGTTTCTTGGCAGCCAGTGTTCTGTTCCAATGGGTTAAATTTAATGCATTGAGTAAAATATCTTTTTCAATATTTTCCAGATAAAGCTCCAAACCTTCATCGGGTAATTTCTTGGAAGACATCACGATGTCACTGCGCAAGCTGTGCGGGTCTTCCGTTACCTCTGGCACTGCTACAGTAGGGTAGCGTAAAGGTGCGCTTTGCAGGTGTTGCAAATCGATTCTTTCATCATCGCTTAAGGTAATGGCGCGTTCAATAATATTGCGCAGTTCGCGGACATTGCCGGGATAATACTGACTCAGTAAAAAGCTTTTCGCACGATCAGTCAGCTGTTTTTGCGGAATATCCCATTCCTGACTAATTTTCTGAATAAAGTGATGCGCCAATAAAATAATATCGTCACCGCGGTCACGCAGTGGAGGCAAGACCAGATCCATGACATGGATACGGAAAAACAAGTCCTGTCTAAAGCGGCCTTGCTGAACTAGGGCTTCCAGATCCTGGTGGCTGGCACTAATCACCCGGAAATCGACATCAATTTCACCATCTGAGCCGACTGGACGAATCCGTTTTTCCTGTACGGCACGCAGCAGTTTAACCTGCATGTTTAAAGGCAGTTCGGCAATTTCATCCAGAAACAGACTGCCGCCGTGGGCAGACTGAATTAGACCCTGTTTGTCTTGTGTAGCGCCGGTAAAGCTGCCTTTTTTATGCCCGAACAGTTCGCTTTCCATCAATTCAGTCGGAATGGCGCCGCAGTTAATGGCAATAAAAGGACCTTCATTACGGTTACTGAGGCGATGCACCAGATTGGCAATGACTTCTTTTCCTGTTCCGGATTCACCGGTAATAAAAACAGGTGCCTGAGAGCGGGCAATTTTATTTAAGGTCACCCGTAACTGTTGAATTGGCAGTGACTGTCCAATTAACAGTTTTTGCTCCAGGCTATCTTCCTTGATCTGCAAATGATCTTGTGGTTTGTTAAAGGCTTTTTGCAGGAGCTGTTCCAGATGCTTCTGATTTACGGGTTTGCTGACAAAATCGAAGGCACCGGCTTTGAGTGCTGCGATGGCGATTTCCATATTACCATATGCCGTCAGTACCGCCACGGGTACGGATGGAAAGTGCTGGTTAATCCATTCCACCAGTTGCAGTCCATTGCCGTCCGGTAAATTTAAATCGGTTAGACAGGCATCATAGCGGTATTCGGACAAGAATTTTTTGGCCTGTTCCAGACGATAGGCAATATGGGTTTTAATTCCAATACGAGATAACGACATTTGCATGAGGGTACACAAATCTTCCTCATCATCCACCAATAAGACAAGTGGTTGTTGTTCCACAATACACCCCAGCAATTTTCATTTATAAAGCAACTTGCAGGCATTCTATCCGAAAGCATGCTCCCTGTTCTTGTTTTACATAGTTCAGTTTTGCCTGATTGGCTTCACAAAAACTATGTGATAAGTACAATCCTAAACCTGTTCCTGTGATTTCGGTACTAAAAAAA
The DNA here is from genome assembly GCF_013420235.1 of Acinetobacter sp. YH01022. Taxonomy (NCBI): domain Bacteria; kingdom Pseudomonadati; phylum Pseudomonadota; class Gammaproteobacteria; order Moraxellales; family Moraxellaceae; genus Acinetobacter; species Acinetobacter sp. YH01022. Next base: position 38,724 of record NZ_VOYP01000002.1, read on the forward strand.
GGTTGAAATAAATAAGCCAAATCCTTGGATGCAACGCCCGCGCCAAAATCACGAACATCAATACGCACATTGTTGTCATGTAAGTAAACATTCAACTCGATATGTGAATGCTCTGGTGCATTATGTCGAATGGCATTGCGAATCAGGTTAATCAGCACTTGACGAAGTTGTGCCTCGTCAAAATGCACAAAAATTTTACTTTGAACAGTATATTTAATTTGGGGCGCAATATCAGCCAAATCTTCCAGAATTAGTAGGGGAATAAACTGTTTCAACTCAATGGTTGAGGGGTGGGTTTCTTTATTGCGCACCATATTCAGCGTGTCTTGTACAATCCGGTCAATACGCTGTGTCTGCTTGGCAATCATTCGGCTCAATACCGCCTGTTGATGCGGGTCGCTATCACTCAAAAGTTCATTAGCCTGAACAATCGCGGCTAAAGGATTGCGAATTTCATGAGCAATACTGGCGGACAGTTGCCCGAGTGCCGCGAGTTTTAATTGTTGTACACGTTGATTGAGCTTGGTGGCATCCTGCAATACCAATAATGTCAGGGTTTGTTGTGGCACCATGAGTTTTTGCACTTCAATATGCATATGATAATGGCTGAGCTGTGACTCAAACTGAAATTTTTCCCCATCCCGCAGTTGATCAAATTTAAGCAATTCAAATAAATCCGGCTGAGCCTTGTATAAGGGATATTTGTCATAAGCATAGAGTGGAGGAATGCCTAAAAGCAGGCAGGCAGCCGGGTTGCTCAGCACAATATGACAGTTTTCATCTAGAACCAGATACCCCAGTTCGATCTGTTCCAGAATATAGCGATTCAGGTTTTGCAGCCGGTTTAATTCCAAAGACTGCGAAAAATTTAAATTTTCAAGCAGTTGAAAGCGTTTTACTGCAATTTGCCCACTGCCATACACCACTAAAAACAGAAAAGCCAATATCGCACTGTTGCCAATATTATTCAGTGAAGAAAAATCAAAAATACTGCCTAAAAAAAGCTGATAAATCACACTGATCACGGCAATCAGGGTAATGATCAAAGCCTTTTGGGCATCAAGTAATAACGAGGCCGCGAAGATAGTAATCACAAACAGCAAACTCAATTGCAGGTTCGGGCCATCTACCGCGAGGGTGAGCAAGCTTAAAGCAATGACATCGACAACAAATAACAGCGGGAGTTGCTGGGCAGTTTTAAAGCGTATGCTTTTGAGTATGATTAACTGGATAAAACTTGCCGATACGTAGCCGATTAGCACGTAAAGATAAAGTTGCTGATAGTGGTAATCTAGACTTAAGCGCTGATACGTGAGTAAGAAAATCAGCAGAAGACTGGTCGCAATAATGAGTCTATAGGTGCTATACCAAATACCTAAATGATATTGGTTAAACTCTAAAGTATAGCTATTTTGCGTCATGCAAGTCTTCTAGCAAGCCAAAGGGCCTTAAGGTTTAATCAGGCCATAGCGAATGGCCAGATGAGTCAATTTGACATCACTATCCAGATTCAGCTTTTCGAAGATGCGGTAGCGGTAAGTATTCACCGTTTTGACACTGACAAAAAGTTTATCGGCAATTTCCTGGGCACTAATACAATTTACCACCATCATTGCGACCTGCATTTCGCGTTCCGACAAGGCATCGAAAGGAGATTGCTGTGTGTCGGAAAGGTAAGAACTGGCCAGTTGTTCGGCAATGTCGGCACTGAAATATTTTCCGCCTTGCATGACCTTGTTGATGGCACGTACCATTTCGGAAACCGGTGCACCTTTGGTGATATAGCCTTTCGCCCCGGCTTTCAGTAATAAGGAAGGATAGGGTTCCTCCGCCAGACCACTGACGGCCAGTACTTTGGTTTCAGGGGCTGTTTGCAATAGGCGTCGGGTAGTTTCTACCCCGCCAATGCCCGGCATGTTGACATCCAGCAAAACGACATTCGGATGATGATGACGGACTAAGTTAATCGCTTCTTCACCAGATTCAGCCTGACCAACCACTTGAACATCCGCATGGTCTTCGAGCATACGGCAAATTCCGGTACGTACCAATTCATGGTCATCTACCACTAAAACTGTGATCACCTAGTTCTCCCTCATCTCAAAAAAATGCATTTTTTTGTTACATAAAGCAAAATAAGCTTGCAATGAAATGACAAAATTAGCAATCCTATTCTTTATCTTTCCATTAAATGTTATACACAATGTTGTGAGTAACAAAAAGTGTTCATATTTGTGTTTAAATGTAAGCATTTTTGAGGGAATATACAAATGTATATTGCCTTCTTGAGTTGAGTAAATCACCGTGAAAAATTCGAAAAAATCTTTAATGCATGTGCTAGGCATATCGATTCTGCTAGGCATAAGTTCAACCAGTTTTGCTGAGCTGGTGATGGATGCGTCTAAAGGGGCGGGACAAGCGACGTTAAACTGGTCCTCTGAAGATGTGAGTCAATTATTAAACGGTGATGCTTCAGCTGAAGAAGTCTCTCCACAAGGTTCAACAAAAGTAACCACTTCTGTACGCAGTTCAAATACTGCAGCTACTCATTCTGCACCCAAGGCTGTACAGATTTTAAATAATTCCAGCTATGGCAATCAGCCTTCGGTGAATGCCCGTGCTGCTTTGGTGATGGATGGCCAGACAGGTGAGGTTTTATACAGTAAAAATAGTAATACTGCCTTTCCAATTGCCTCTCTAACCAAGCTGATGACTGCTGTGGTCATTGCTGATGCGCGTTTAAACATGTCTGAGACAATTACCTTACAACAGGCTGACTTTTCTTGTTCAGGCTGTAAGAGTTCAAGCTCAACGCTCCGTGCGGGTGATAGCATGAATCGTGCTGAAGCTTTACTGTTTGCTTTAATGAAGTCTGAGAATCCAGCTGCTTCTGCATTGGCACGTACTTATCCAGGGGGACGTTCGGCTTTCATCGCAGCGATGAACAAAAAAGCCAAAGCACTTGGAATGAATTCAACCCATTATCTGGAGTCAACAGGTTTGAACCCGGGCAATGTGTCTTCAGCACGTGACCTTGGTATTTTGGTCAATACTGCATCGCAATATGGTTTGATTCGCCAGTTCTCGACCACTCCAAGCTATGACTTTAACCTTGGTTACCGGGTATTGAAATCTAATAATACCAATGCGTTAGTCCGTAATGGTGGCTGGAATATCAATATTTCCAAAACCGGTTATATCAATGAAGCAGGACGTTGTGTAGCCATGCATACCACTTTAAATAACCGTCCGGCTGTGGTTGTACTGCTTGGAGCAGATTCTTCTGCCGCACGTACCAATGATGCCACCCGTTTAATGACTTGGGTTAGCCAGTTACCCAAGCGTATTTAAGGCTGAATTTGGAGAAGTCTTCAAATCTACTCAACGTTTGAATGCTTCTAAATGAAAAAACCCTGCGATTGCAGGGTTTTTTTTCTTCGGTCTAAATATGCATTACATATTAGAAAGAATAGAGTCTTTCACTTGATCCATAGAGGCATCGATAGACAACATCACGGCATCAGAACATTGTTTGATTGCTGTATCAGGGTCTTTCAGGCCATTACCGGTTACTGTACATACGATAACAGAACCTTCAGCAATTTTACCTGCTTTAATGTCACGAATCGCACCACCGATAGACGCTGCAGAAGCAGGTTCTACGAATACACCTTCATACATCGAAAGTAAGCGTTGCGCTTCTAAAATTTCCGTATCAGTCAGTTCATCGAACCAGCCTTTTGAATCACGTACCACCGCTTTGGCATGATGCCAGCTTTGCGGGTTACCAATACGAATCGCTGTAGCTACAGTTTCAGGGTTTTCAACCGGTGCACCACGCAGGAACGGTGCAGCACCAGATGCCTGGTAACCGACCATGGTTGGCAAGCCTTCAGGTTTAGGACCGGTGAACTGATCAGTTGCAGCATCATAAACCACTTGTTCAAACTGCTCTTTAGGCTGGTTAGCAACAGCTTCGGTATAACCCATCCAGTGAGCCGTGATATTACCTGCATTACCCACAGGCAAGCAGTGGTAATCAGGCGCACGACCTAACTCATCCACGATTTCATAAGCAATGGTTTTTTGACCTTGCAAACGGTAAGGGTTGATAGAGTTTACGATGGTTACAGGTGCTTGGTCAGCCACTTCTTTGACCAGACGCATACCGTCGTCGAAGTTACCGCGGATTTGCATGGTGACAGCACCATACATCATCGCTTGTGCCATTTTACCCATGGCAATTTTGCCTTCTGGAATGAGCACAAACGCTTTGATGCCAGCACGGGCAGCATAAGCGGCTGCAGCAGCAGAAGTGTTACCGGTAGAAGCACAGATAATCGCTTTAGAGCCTTCTTCAACTGCTTTAGTAACCGCCATGGTCATACCACGGTCTTTAAATGAACCAGTCGGGTTTAAGCCCTCGTACTTCACATAAATTTCAACATTTTTGCCAATAATGCGTGGAATGTTCTCAAGCTTGATCAGTGGCGTATTACCTTCGCCTAAAGAGATTGCGCGAGTAGTTGCAGACACTGGTAAACGGTCGCGATAGCGGTCAACTAAACCAGTATAACGATTGGCATTAGACATGATGATGTTCCAATTGTGTGTAGAGCTTGGCAAGGGGAATACTCCCCTCAACCCGATTAATTATCAAGCGATTCTAAACGAATTCGTACAATTTCGCCATGAATGACGGGCAATGCTTGAATTTGCTGAAGGGCTTCATCCATTTTTGATTCCTTGACTGGATCAGTCAGAATCACGATAGGAATAAGGTCTTTTAAGCGCGGCTGTTGCATGATCGCGTCAATGCTAATACCGGCACGGCTTAAAATGGTGGTGACATCTGCCAGAACACCGGTTTGATCTTCGGCATTAATGCGGATGTAATAGCCCGTGGTCATTTCTTCACGCGGCAGAATTGGCAAATCTGTCAAAGCTTCAAAAGCCAGCTGTGGAATGGTTCCGGCACCATCTTCTGTGTAAATAATATCACGGACAATATCCACGATGTCTGCGACTACCGCAGAAGCAGTAGGGCCAGCACCTGCGCCTGCGCCGTAATACAGTGTTGGACCAACAGCATTGGCTTGAACCAAGACTGCATTTTTCACGCCATTAACATTGGCAATCAGTTGATCATCTGGAATTAAAGTAGGATGAACACGTAATTCAATACCAGATGCAGCACGACGGGCAATTCCCAGGTGCTTGATACGGAAGCCCAGATCTTCGGCATATTTCACGTCTTGAGCAGTCACTTTGCTGATGCCTTCGGTAAATACCTTGTCGAACTGTAGCGGAATACCAAAGGCACATGAAGCCAGAATCGTCAGTTTATGTGCAGCATCAATGCCTTCAACGTCAAAGGTTGGATCTGCTTCGGCATAACCCAGCTCTTGCGCTTCTTTCAGCACGTCTGCAAAAGCACGCCCTTTTTCACGCATTTCACTTAAAATGAAGTTGCCTGTACCGTTGATGATGCCCGCTAGCCATTCAATCTTGTTGGCAGCCAGACCTTCACGAATAACTTTAATAATTGGAATACCACCAGCAACGGCGGCTTCATAGGCAATTTGCACGGCATGGTCTTCGGCTGCTTTAAACAGCTCATTGCCATGTTCAGCGAGCAGGGCCTTGTTAGCCGTTACAATGTGCTTGCCGTATTTCATCGCTTCCATAATGACTTCATAAGCAGGATGAATGCCGCCCATGACTTCTACCACGATATCGACATCCGGTTGACGAACAATATCGAGCAGATCAGCACTTTGTTTCACCGAAGCAGGCAAATCCAGATCAGGACGAGGGCGACGAGTACCCACATGGGTAATCTCAATTTCACGACCGGTGCGACGCTTAATCTCAGCAGCATTTTCTTTTAGTAGTTTAAGGGCACCACCACCCACAGTACCTAGACCGAGGATTGCCAGACGAACTGGTTTCACGTCACACTCCAAATATGTATTCAACTTTAAGCGAACTTAGATCATAGCTAAAAAAACGGCCAGACTCTAGGGCAGAAATCACTTTATCTCTACCTATTAAATTTAGTAGATGAACTGATAAAAATTAGTTATTTAAACGCTCTACCAATTCTTCAGGCGAGAGATATCCACCCAGGTAAACGCCCTCGCTGTTATAAATGGCCGGAGTGCCATTGACGCCCATATTCAGCCCCAGCTGATATTGATCTCTGACCGGATTCTTACAAGTCGCTGGAGCAAGCGGTGCTCCGGCAATGGCCTGATCAAAAGCCGCCTGACGGTCTGCACTACACCACACGCTTTCCATGGCTGGCATGAACTGTTCGCCACGTGGCCAAGCGATATAGCGTACTTCGATGCCCTTGGCATTAATTTCGCTCATATGCTCATGCAGTTTATGGCAATACGGGCAACTGGCATCGGTAAACACATACACGATATGTTTGGTTTTGCCTTGGGCTTTATAAACCAGCAAGTCTTCGGTTTTTAAGTTGGCCAGTAGCTTTTTATTGGCTTCGGATTGCAGGTTTTCACTGACATTGTGAATTTTACTGTCGCCTAGACGCAGCACGTCACCCTGAATAATGTATTTGCCATCAGCGGTGGCATAAACTGATGACATACCTTCCAAGTTAACCCAATACAGGTTAGGAACTTCGGTTGCCTTGATATTTAAAATTTTGGCATTGATATTGGCTTTCTTGAAGTGCTGTTGCAGCGTGTTTACCAGACGTTGCTGTGCATTGCGTTCTGAAAGATTGGAGGCCTGGCCGGTAGCAGGTGCACTAGCGGTTAAAGTACTTTGTTTTTTTTCATCATTATTCGAATTGGAGCAGGCCGTTAATCCTAAGCCAGCAGCAAGTGTACATGCGAGAAAAATTTTTGAACGGGTAAATAACATAAACAACCCTTTCTTGTAGGCATAAAAACAGGTGCCTAAGCATAACAAAAAAAAATGCCCGCGATAAAACTTCTTGGTCTGAATTTGCTGCCCTTAAGCGCGTGGGTGATAAGTGGCATGCAATTGCTGCATGCGAACCTGAGCCACGTGGGTATAAATTTGCGTGGTGGATAAATCACTATGCCCGAGCAGCATCTGCACCACACGCAAGTCGGCACCATGATTGAGTAAATGGGTGGCAAAGGCGTGACGCAGGGTATGCGGTGAAAGTTCGGTCTGAATCCCGGCCTGCAAGGCATAACGTTTAATGGCATACCAGAAATTTTGCCGGCTCATAATGCCGCCATGCTGGGTTAAAAAGACATAGTCGGTAGCAGTTTTATATAAATGGGAACGCGCTTCATTAAGATACTTTTCAATCCATTCGCAAGCGACTTGTCCCAAAGGCACCAGACGCTCCTTGTTACCTTTACCGACAATGCGCAAATAACCTTGTTTTAAATTAATCAGTTCCAGTCTTAAATTGAGTAATTCCGATACGCGCAGGCCGCAGGCATAGAGGACTTCAAACATGGCCCGGTCGCGTAAGCCCAGTGCTGTATTGATATCTGGTGCATTAATCAGGGCTTCAACATCGGCTTCAGACAAATCTTTAGGCAAGGCCCGGCCAATCTTAGGCGTTTTATGGGTTGCAACAGGATTATCGCTACGTAATTTTTGTTCACGTAAAAATTTATAAAAGGATCGCAGTGCAGAAAGTGAGCGGGCAATCGAGCGCGGACTTTTGCCCTGTTTGGTCAAATTCAATAAAACATCGGAGATGTCATCACTATTCCAGTCTGGCATTGAAACCGCATGACATTCACTACATTGAATTAAATCAGATAGATAAGCATTACGTGTATGCGGACTGACGGTTTGAGCAATTAAATAATCTCGAAAACCCTGTAAAAAACTTAAATGTTCAGGAATATTTACCGGTGCAGGAATACGAGGCTTTTTATTGAGCATGTCACTTCTACATTGAATGAAAAATCCAAGTTTTTCTTGGTCTTGATCAATGTAGACCAATTTTTTTGCAATGTCGAACGCTACAGACAAGATGAGAATTGGAATCAAACCTTACTTGGTAATTATTCTCATTTGTTTGTATACTGTAGCAAATATTTTAGGATTAGATGCGGTGCGATTATCTGATTTGAAAGTGAAACAAACGGCCATCATTCGCAAAGTCAACCGTACTTTGAATGGTGATACAGCTCAGACTGATCTGGTGGCGAGTCGTTTGGAAACTTTGGGCTTTGTACCGGGGACAAAAGTTCAGGTCATTACCAAAGGTATTTTTGGTGGTGATCCTATCCTGATACAGGTGGGGTTTACCCGTTTCGCACTGCGCAAAGTTGAAGCTGAAAAAATTGAAATTGAAGAGGGGATCACTGCATGAGTGATGCGCTACGTATTGCCCTTGTAGGTAACCCGAACTGCGGTAAAACATCATTATTCAACCATTTAACCGGAACACGGCAGAAGGTTGGTAACTATGCCGGGGTCACGGTTGAACGTAAAGTGGGGCAGTTTACTTTACCTTCAGCTCGCGTGGTTCGTGTACTGGATTTACCTGGGACCTATAGTCTGAATGCCACTAGTCCGGACGAAGCCATTACCCGTGATGTGGTGCAAGGCAAAATTGCAGAAGAAGGTCAGCAAGATGCCTTTCTATGTGTAGTCGATGCAACTAACCTAAAATTGCATCTCGGTTTGGTTCTGGAAATGATTGAGCTGGGCCGTCCGATTTTACTGGTCTTAAACATGATGGACGAAGCACGCCGCCGTGGCATGCAGATCAACACGCAAAAACTATCGCAACGTTTAGGCATTCCTGTGGTAGAAACCGTTGCAGTACGTAATGCAGGGATTGAAAACCTGATGGGTGCACTGGATGCGGAAACGTTTAGAACGCCCAATGCTGAACTGAGTGATGTCAAAATTTCGGGTTCAAATCATGAAAAAATTGCTCAGCTGCTAAAAGATGTGGTGGTTTTTGTTGACCATGAAGACAAACGCTCCGATTTTCTGGACAAGATATTTTTACATCCGGTTTTAGGTCTGGTCAGTCTGGCCCTGATGATGTTTATTGTATTTCAGGCAGTATTTGCCTGGGCTGCGCCATTCATGGATGGCATTGAACGCTTTTTTGGCTGGCTGGGTGAAGTGGTCAGTGCACAGATTTCCCATCCGTTATTGAACAGTCTGGTGGTGGATGGAATTATCGCCGGTGCTGGTGGTGTGGTGGTCTTTCTGCCCCAGATTTTAATCCTGTTCTTTTTCATTTTGGTGCTGGAAGAATCGGGTTACCTACCGCGTGCGGCATTTTTGCTGGATAAGCTGATGTTTAAAGCCGGTCTTTCAGGTCGTGCTTTTATTCCACTACTGTCCAGCTTTGCCTGTGCGGTGCCGGGCATTATGGCAACCCGCAGCATCAGTGATCCACGTGACCGTTTAACCACGATTTTTGTGGCACCGCTGATGACCTGCTCGGCCCGTTTGCCGGTCTATGCCTTGCTGATTGCCGCTTTCATTCCGGAAAAAATGGTTTGGGGTATATTCAATTTACAAGGTTTAGTGCTATTCGGTCTATATATGGCTGGGATTGTTAGTGCCTTGATTGTGGCGACCGTGCTGAAATTTTTCCAGAAAGACAAGTCACAGCATATGTTATTAATGGAGTTGCCAAGCTATCGTTTTCCCGACGTGAAAAGCGTGTGGATTGGTCTGCTGGATCGCGCCAAAATCTTCCTGAAACGTGTCGGTGGCATCATCTTCGCCCTGTCTATTTTACTGTGGTTTCTGTGTACCTTCCCGCAAGCACCGGACGGTGCGACTGCCCCGGCAATTGATTATTCCTTTGCCGGGATGCTGGGTCATGTGATGCAGCCAATTTTTGCCCCACTGGGCTTTAACTGGCAAATCTGTATTGCTTTAATTCCTGCAATGGCGGCTCGTGAAGTGGTGGTGGCTGCATTGGGTACCGTCTATGCACTTTCTGCGGTAGATGAAGATGCCATGTCACAGGGTCTGGCTTCTATTATCGGTGGCACAGGTGAATTGGGCTGGTCATTGGCGACCGGTTTGTCATTGCTGGTGTGGTTTATCTATGCACCGCACTGTCTGGCCACTTTAGCGACGGTGCGCCGCGAAACGGGGTCGTGGAAAACCATGTCTGTCATGACCCTGTACCTGTTTGGTCTGGCATATCTGATGTCATTCCTGACCTATCAAATTGCTTCACATTACTTTGGATAGTGTGATTTAAGGCTGTGAAAGGAGACTGAAATGATTGAAATTCTGATTGTGGCTGCTTTGGTCCTTTGGAGTGCTGTCGTGGTGTTTAAGAAAGTTTTTCCCAGAACATCAAATTCAGCCTTCACGGCATTGTCCAAGCACTGTGAAAAGCAAGGTTGGGCAGCTTTGGCAAAGTGGTTAAAACCGGCGATGGTTTCAGGTTGCGGAGGAAGCTGTGGCTGTGCTGCAAATCCCGACTTGGTTCAGAAAAAACCTGAAGTGCAAGCGGTAAAATGGAAATAACTTTCAGGTCATATTTCCATCTTCAATAAGAATTTTGCAAAACCGTCATTTTTATGACGGTTTTTTTACGCGCTGACACAAAAAAGCCGAGATAAAGTCAAAACAGAAAAAGCATTCAAAACAGCAAAGTGCTAACATTTTGTCAGTTTTAAAAACAGACCATAAAATGGGGCAAAAATGTTAATACAGCGTGGTGGATTAAAAGTTGTTGCAGGACTCGGAATTTCAGGTGTTGCAGCAGTCAATTTCTTACATGAACATGGCTACCGCGTTGCAGTAACAGATTCTCGAAAGACACCTCCCGGACATGATCAGATTCCTGCCGATGTTCAGACCAGTTTTGGTCAGCTTGATCAAGATCTGTTATTACAAGCTGAAGAAATTGTGATTAGTCCGGGGCTTGATCCAAAGATTGCAGAAATTCAGGCAGCGATTGCCCAAGGCATTCCGGTAATCAGTGAAATTCAGGTTTTGCGCCGTGCCACCGATAAACCGATTGTTGCAATTACCGGTTCAAATGCCAAAAGTACCGTGACGACCCTGATTGGCCTAATGGCCAAAGATGCCGGCAAGAAAGTGGCGGTAGGCGGTAACCTGGGTCGTCCGGCACTGGATTTAACCAAAGATGACCCTGAACTGTATATTCTGGAATTGTCCAGCTTCCAGTTGGAAACTACCTCTAATTTAAATGCCGAAGTGGCAGTGGTACTGAACATGAGTGAAGATCATCTTGATCGTCATGGTGATATGTTTGGTTATCACACTGCAAAACATCGTATTTTCCAGGGCGTGAAAAAAGTCGTGTTTAACCGTGATGATTCACTTACTCGTCCACTGGTTCCAGATACGACACCCATGCAGAGCTTTGGTCTGAATGCACCGGATTTAAATCAATACGGCATTTTAAAAGAAGATAATGGCACGATCTGGCTGGCACGTGGTCGTGAACGCCTGTTAAAAAGCACAGATATGTACATTCAAGGGACGCATAATGTTGCCAATGCCTTGGCTTGTCTAGCTTTGGGTGAAGCGATTGGTTTACCACTAGACAGTATGCTGGAAACGCTGAAAACCTTTAAAGGCCTAGAGCACCGCTGTGAATTTGTCAAAGAAGTGCAGGGCGTACGTTATTACAACGACTCTAAAGGTACCAATATTGGCGCAACCTTGGCGGCGATTGATGGTTTGGGTGCTGCAATTGAGCCGCAGCAAGGTAAAGTGGCAATCATCTTGGGTGGGCAGGGTAAAGGTCAGGATTTCACTGCTTTACGCGAGTCTTTAAGCAAATATGCCAAAGTCGCGGTGTTAATTGGTGAAGACCGTCCGATTATTGAAGCCGCCATTGAAGGAACCACGACATTGCTTCATGCCGAATCTTTAAAAGAAGCGGTGGAATTATGCCAGCAACATACCCAAGCCCATGATGTGGTGTTATTGTCACCTGCATGTGCAAGTTTTGATATGTTTAAAGGTTATAGTGAACGTGGACACCAGTTTGTTGAATGTGTGAACACACTTGCTTAGAAGAACGATAAGGAAAGTTGTATGGCTGGGTTAGCTCAGACGACCATAAATAAAATTAATCAGGTCTACAATCAGTGGGGAGCGAAAATTCCCTCTGAAGTTACGCCACGTAATGTACTGATTTTTTGTGTGATTGCCTTGCTTTGTATCGGTTCAATCATGGTGGCATCGGCATCGATGCCCTATGCCGACCGCTTACATGAAAATGCATTTCATTATGTAATCCGACACGGCATTTCCATTTTTGTGGCAGGTGTAGCCGCATTTCTGGCGTATAAGGTGTCATTGAATGTCTGGTTTAATAATACCTTTCCCTTATGGATCATGACCATTCTGCTGCTGGCTGTGGTGCTGGTTGCCGGTACTGAGGTCAACGGTTCCACCCGCTGGATTCGTATAGCTGGTTTTACCTTGCAGGCCTCGGAAGTGGCCAAGGTCATGATGGCCATCTTTACTGCGGATTATGTGGTACGACGGGCAAAAGAGGTGCGAAGCAGTGCATCCGGCCTATATCGCTTGGTCGGTGTGATGATCATCACTGTAGGCTTAATCCTGCTGGAACCCGATCTGGGTGCGACTGCGGTGATTGTCCTGATGATTTTAGGCGTTTTCTTCCTGGCTGGCGCGCCGCCGATTCAGTTTATTTTCTTCCTGATCGCGATTATATTTGCTTTGGCCGCCGCAATTATCTTTGAGCCTTACCGTTTACAGCGTGCCTTATCATTTACCAATCCTTGGGCTGACCCCTTGGGCACCGGCTATCAGTTGTCTAATGCGCTGATGGCCTTTGGTCGGGGTGAATGGATGGGAGTCGGACTGGGTCATAGTATCCAGAAAATGTCTTATCTGCCTGAAGCGCATACTGACTTTATGTTGGCTATTTTAGGTGAGGAATTCGGCTTTTTCGGTATCAGTACCGTATTGATTCTTTCTTTCATGATGGTGGTCTGCTGTATCAAGATTGGACATCGTGCCTTGCAGTATCAATATTTGCGTGCAGGTTATCTGGCTTATGGCATCAGTATTATTTTCCTGCTTCAAATCCTGGTGAATGCCGGCATGAATATGGGCATGTTACCGACCAAAGGTTTGACCTTGCCATTTATCAGTTATGGCGGTTCATCGTTAATTATGTGTGCAGTGATGATCAGCCTGATTTTGAAAATTGATGCCACGACACAAAAAGCCAATCCAAGCAAAGAAGAATCAAGCTTCTAGCTTTGATTCGGACGATCAGTCTGGCTGAGCATGGTTTAACACGGTGCTCGGCATTTCAGTTCCACAATGCAAGCATTGCACAAATTCTCCTTTCGCTTTTGAGAGGGGAATCAGTGGGATAAAAAATATAGAAAAATAATTGCGTTGTTGTTTCAATTCATAAGCGCTGCGCGTTCTGCATACCGGGCATAGAAACTGATTTTTCTCGACTACTTTGGTTTTAGGGCCAATACCAAAGATAAAAAACATTTTAAGTCTGTCATTGTCTACTGTAGATGTTTTTAGCTTAACGATCATCCGAGTTTTATAAATAGCTGCCTTGTAGCTCAGTTGTATGGGGAATCAAGTCTGTATTCCACTGGACAATAGCCTGTTTCAGCATATTTGGGGGGGTGTCTAAATCGACTTCCGGTTGGTGCAAAGCGCGAATGGCTTGCTGTAATAATTCAGGAGCACGCTTGAGATCGAGTGCTTGAGCCAGATTCTGTTTAGAGAGTTTTTGTCCCTGAGCATTCATCGCTAAAGGCAGATGCATGTATTCAAGTTGCGGATAACCCAGCAGCGAACCGAGCCAGATTTGCCGTTCGGTATTGTCCAGCAGGTCGGCACCGCGAACTACGTGGGTGACTCCTTGCAGATAATCATCAACCACTACGGCGAGCTGATAATTGATAATGCCATCACGGCGCTTCAGCACAAAATCGCCTAGGTCCTGTTGCAGGTTGGAACAATGTGTTCCTTGCAGGCGATCGGTAAAGCAGATCTGTTGATCTGGTACTTTGACACGAATGGCTTGCTGATCAAAAGGCAGGTTTAAATCCCGGCAGGTTCCAGCATAGATATGATTGGAACCGAGCATTTTACGGGTGCACTGGCAGGCATAGACCCAGCCTTGCTGATGCAGCTGTTCTATCACAGATTCATAAATATCAAGGCGGTCTTTCTGGAAAATGATCTCGGCATCGGGCTCAAACTGGAACGCATCGATTGAGCGCAAGATATGTTCTTCACTACCGGGATAAATACGCGGCATGTCAGTATCTTCAATCCGGATCAGCCATTGACCCTGATGGGCACGGGCATCGCAATAACTGGCCACCGCTGTAATAAGCGAGCCAAAATGCAAAGGGCCGGTTGGCGATGGCGCAAACCGACCCACGTAATTCTCTTCAGCTTTCCCTCCCTTTTTTAAAGGGAGGGTCAGGGAGGGATTACTTAACACAGTATTAACCGTTATTTTGCTTCTCTTTGATTTCTGCCAAAGTTTTGCAGTCAATACAAAGGGTAGCCGTTGGACGTGCTTCAAGACGACGCAGACCAATTTCAATACCACAGGTTTCACAGAAACCGTAATCGTCGTTTTTAATCGCTTCGATAGATTGCTCAATCTTGCGAATCAGCTTGCGTTCACGGTCACGTGTACGGAGTTCAATCGCAAACTCTTCTTCTTGTGTGGCACGGTCATTAACATCAGGCAATGCGGTATTTTCGTCTTGCATGGTGTTGAGTGTACGGTCTACTTCAGACATGAGCTCTGCTTTCCACGCCAATAAAATCTGGCGGAAATGCTCAAGCTGTCCTTCAGACATGTATTCTTCATTTTTTTTAGGCTGATAAGGTGCAATACCAAATAAGCTAGCAGTAGAACCACTTTCTGACGCTTTTGGCTTTGTTTTACGCACGCGTTTGGTAGATTTTTCATCTACCACATCAGTTTGTTCGTCCAAGACTTGATTTTGGTTGTCATTCGCCATATAGGGCATTCCTCATCATATGCGTATTATCTATACGCAAAAAATATGGTGATATGCAAGTGTTTTTATCCAACCCTAAGGAGATTCTCCTTCGAGGGTCGTCATCATATAGACTTTTTGTGCTTTTTGATAGTCTTTGATGCTTGGATTCTATCGATCATGCTTCCTTCAGAAGCCATAAAGTAATAGAAAAAAAGCAAAATGAAAAGTTAGTAACCTGAAATTTCGCTATTAATTTGTTGCCGTACTGTTTGGACACGCTGAATTCGGGTTTCAAGCTCACCATTGGCTTTTAGATGCAGGACACGAAACCCCGGGGCCTGGTCATCTAGGGCAAAATTTTCACTGAAAGGTTTGAACTGGACACAGGTCGATGGAGTTGAGAAAAACAGGATGTGCTGCCATTCATGACACGAATCCTGATGCACATGACCAAAAATAACCGCTTTAACATGACTATGCCTGGCTAAAACAGCGGTCAAGTTTTCAGGGTTTTTCAGTTTATGTTGATCGATCCATTTTGATTGCATGGCAAAAGGATGATGATGACATGCCACAATGACAAATTGCTGTTGCAGTTCTGCCAGTAGCTGATCTAGCTGTTGTAATTGCTCTGGTTCAATCCGGCCATCTATTCTGCCGTCTACGGCTGTGTTTAGCAGCAGCACGCTCCATCTGCCAAAATGAATGGCGTGTACCTGATTTTTATGCTGATAGAAAGGGAACAGATCAATATCATCATGATTGCCTGGAATTTGATAAAAGGGAATACCAAGATTCTGCATATAAGATAAATAACGTGTATACGTCTGTTTGACCGGTACTTGTGCCAGATCCCCAGTATGAATAATGGCATCGGTACTCGGATATTGCTGCTGAATTTGTTGCATCACAGCATGAAAGCTGTGTTCCGGATTCATCTCTACAAATTCCAGATCGTCCTGATCCATCAAATGTGTGTCTGAAATCTGAATAATGGTCCAGTCTTGCTGGTCTTCATTGGGTTGGTATAAAGTCATGTCCGACTCCTAGACATTCCTTGTTGTTTTAATATGTTGTTGCAGCCATTGCAAGGCCATAATGACTGGCGCATTCCTTAATCGGCCATTACTCAATAAGGTAGTGATTTCACTATAATCAATGATATGCAGCTGAATATTTTCCCCTTCATCCGGCATGCCAAACACTCCGCCGTGTTCAGGAAGATGCGCCTGGGCACTATATAAATGAAACAGTTCAGAACAGGCCCCAGCCGAAGGATAAAAGCTGAATAAATGCTGTAACTGGTCAATCTCGCAGCCTGATTCTTCCACGCTCTCACGACGTATACAGCTTTCCGGCGATTCATCACCATCGAGTACACCGGCAATCACTTCTAGTTGCCAGGGGGATTCTGGATCATCCATTGCACCAACACGGAATTGTTCAATCAAGGCAAATTTTTGCTGGGTATCATCATAAATCAGTACACCTGCAGCTTCAGGGCGGTGAATCAGTTCACGCTGCATAACAGGAGTGAATTTGCTCTGGTTAAATAAACGATGACAGAGATTGACTTTTTCAACCTGAATGAAGCCACGGAAAAGATATTCACGCGACTGAATTTTAACTTGGTCGTTGTTATATGTGGCTTGTTTAATAATATTCATATAGCTCAGTCAGGATGAAAAGCATACATTCATCCTAACTGAGAATTTTATGAA
This sequence comes from Acinetobacter sp. YH01022, assembly GCF_013420235.1. Lineage (NCBI taxonomy): Bacteria > Pseudomonadati > Pseudomonadota > Gammaproteobacteria > Moraxellales > Moraxellaceae > Acinetobacter > Acinetobacter sp. YH01022. Next base: position 55,402 of record NZ_VOYP01000002.1, read on the forward strand.
AATAAAAGATTTTTTTTTAAGAATTACAGCTTGTGGTACAGTTTTTGACCATGTTCATGATAGCTGGTTTTCATGGCATTCAAACCTGCTTCAATCTCTGTATCCTGTCCCTCGTTAGTTTGATTTTTCGCATAATCCCTCACATTTTGAGTGATTTTCATCGAACAGAATTTAGGACCGCACATGGAACAGAAATGCGCAGATTTGTGTGCTTCCTTCGGCATGGTTTCATCATGCATACTACGTGCCGTATCCGGGTCCAGACTCAAATTGAACTGATCTTCCCAGCGGAATTCGAAACGCGCTTTGGATAGGGCATTATCACGGACTTGCGAACCCGGATGGCCTTTGGCCAGATCGGCGGCATGGGCTGCAATTTTATAGGTGATGATACCGTCTTTGACATCTTTCTTGTTCGGTAAGCCCAAATGCTCTTTTGGCGTGACATAGCACAGCATGGCGGTACCGTACCAGCCAATCATGGCAGCGCCAATTGCCGAGGTAATATGGTCATAACCGGGAGCGATATCGGTGGTTAAAGGCCCTAGGGTATAGAAAGGCGCTTCTTTACAGACTTCCAGTTGCAGATCCATATTCTCTTTGACCATGTGCATCGGTACATGCCCCGGACCTTCAATCATCACCTGTACATCATGCTCCCAGGCACGATGGGTCAGTTCACCCAAGGTACGTAGTTCACTAAACTGTGCTTCGTCATTGGCATCCTGAATACAGCCTGGACGTAAGCCATCCCCCAGGCTGAAGGACACATCATAGGCCTTCATGATCTCGCAGATCTCATCAAAATGCGTATACAGGAAGTTTTCCTGATGATGCGCCAGACACCACTGCGCCATGATAGAGCCGCCGCGAGAAACAATTCCGGTTAAGCGGTTAGCCGTCAGCGGTACATATCTTAAAAGCACGCCGGCATGAATGGTGAAATAGTCCACGCCTTGTTCTGCCTGTTCAATCAGGGTGTCTTTAAAGATTTCCCAGGTCAGATCTTCGGCTACACCATCAACTTTTTCCAGTGCCTGATAAATAGGAACTGTCCCAATTGGAACAGGAGAGTTGCGGATAATCCATTCACGGGTTTCATGAATATTTTTGCCGGTCGACAAATCCATAATGGTGTCAGCACCCCAGCGGGTGGCCCAGGTCATTTTCGCTACTTCTTCATCAATGCTGGAACCGAGTGCGGAGTTGCCGATATTGGCATTGATCTTGACCAGAAAATTACGTCCGATAATCATCGGTTCAATTTCAGGATGGTTAATATTGGCCGGAATAATGGCACGGCCTTCCGCTACTTCCTGACGCACAAATTCAGGGGTAATTTCCGTCAGATTCTTGGCCCCGAAGTTTTGACCGGCATGCTGGCGTGCATCGACACCTGCCTGCTGGCGCTGGTTTTCACGAATGGCGATATATTCCATTTCCGGAGTAATGATGCCCTGACGTGCATAGTGCATCTGGGTAACATTTTTGCCCGCTTTAGCACGGCGTGGCTTTTGAATATGGGCGAAACGGATTTCTGCCGTACGAATATCTTTCAGACGTTCCTGTCCAAAAGCAGAGCTCAAGGTATCTAAACGTTCGGTATCCTGACGTTCTTCAATCCAGCTTTCACGCACATTGGGCAAACCTTTATTCAGGTCAATCGCCACGTTCGGGTCGGTATAAACGCCTGAAGTGTCATAGACCATAATGGCCGGATTGTGTTCACCACCCAGACCGGTTGGGGTTTCGGTCAGGGAAATTTCACGCATAGGCACCTGAATGTCACTACGCGAACCTTGAATGTAGACTTTTCTGGAAGCGGGTAAAATTCGGGTGAGATCTTTGGCATCTTGCTCATGCTGAGCGGAAATATCTGTTGCAGAGCGATTCGTTAATTGGTCCATGGTAATGATCCTTGTGAATAATATCAACGAATCAAGCACGACCAAAAACGTGGCAGATTGATCTGATTGAATGATTTTAAAATCAACACAAATCAATTGAAGGCTTAGGTTTTTTGATGGCTTGATTCCTACGCAGGTCTTAACCTGATCAGGTTCAACGGTACTCACCCTCAAATGCCATATTTGCATATAGAATTTAGGCGATCTCAGCGAGTTATTACTCGCGCTCCGTCAAGCTATGAATCAATACTACCATGTCCATGTACTAAAAAACATTCACATAAAACATCGCTTTTCGGCTGGCATCCAGATCGGAGACTGAGAGGCAGCTTAAAGACAAACGGCATCACTAAAACAGTCACGCGGGTTGGAAAGGCTCAGATTTTGTAAACCCAAATATTCATCTAACTGTCTGAGTGTGAGCTGTTTTTCAGACATCGACTGTTGTTCTTTGAGGCTAAGCTGAACAGGAATTTCTTGTAAGCGCTGCTGTTCGGATAACTGTAGAAACTTGCTCGCTTGAACCGCTAAATGTGAGTTTTTGACCTGGGCTAATTTTTCAATTTCATCCATTGAACTGCTTTGCACTGCATATTTATCCAGGTAAGTATCCGAGACAGGCGAATCATGCATGCCTTTAAATAAAAACAGGGTATACATCTGTAAAAGATATTCCGCATCTTTACGATAGCTGCTTTTGGGGTATTGATTTAAATATTCTTCCCAGAATAAAGCCCGGGTCACAATTTCATGCGGTTCAATCATCAAGATATGCTCTGAAAATACCGGCAGCGTATTTTGTGCCGCCAGATTTTCGATAAAGACCTGTTCGGCTTGTGGCATATAAGGCGCAAAAATTCTGGCTAAATATTCGGGGCTGCGGCGATAATTGATCTGGCCTTTACCGCGATCATACAGCTCTATATAAGCTTGCCCTTTATGTTTTAATAAATATTGATCACGTAACGTCAGTTGTTCAAAACGGTTTTGTTGAATGGTCGGATGCTGCGATAAATCAAAAGCATACTCTTCGAAAGCAGCTTGCTGTGGCGCTGTTCTATCCACACTAAGGAAGTTGTTGTACATTTGATTGGATAGTTTTAATAAATGTTGTTGTTCTGCTAATGTGGACAGCGGCAAGCATAACTTGAGATCCTGATTAATCTGTTCCAGGGCAAAAGTGGTGCGTTCTGCATTAATGGCCAGCATGTTTTTCTCAAGATTTTTGCATAATAGGTTTAAATCTACCGTTTCATCTTGTTGTGATTGTTTTTGTACCGGTTCTTGAATAGGTTGAGGTTCGGGTTTTTGACACCCGATAAGAAGGATAAAAATAAAGAAAGGGAAATATTGCTTAACAGAAAATTTTGTTTTTAACGGCACAGTCATTCTATATCGGGTACATGCGGCAATGATTTGCAGGGTATGCGGGTATTGTATAACTGAAAAAGTCTTTGTCTGTGTAGTGTTGTGAAGGATTTTGGTTACGTGCTGTGATGATGGAGCAGTCATGTGGAGGTTGATGAATAACAGCTGAGCAGATGGCAAAAATTAATAAAAATCATACGGAAAATTGAGCAGATCATTTTAATATTGCATAGCTTTTATTATAAATATGCATGTCTATGGATGGTCGCAGGTCGGGATTTACGATAAAAAATGGATATTAAAATAGTCATTGGTGTATGTGTGTTGCTGTTCAGTCCATGGAGTCATGCTCTGGATTTGGTGCAAGCCTATCAACGGGCGAAAAACAGCGATCCCAATTGGCAAGCGAATCTTTTACAGTATGAAGCAGATCAACTCAATCTGGGCATTGCCAAAGGGAATTTATTGCCAACGGTGACTGTTTCTGGAAATGTGGTGCGTAAAAGTCAGCAGAGCAGTGACAGCACTATTCCTGGTTTTCCTGTAGATGCATTTACGGCTTCCTCGTCCACTACTCGACAAATTGCCATTACTGCTCGTCAGCCACTATTTCGCTGGGATGCCTGGGAAGGTTTAAAGCAGATTAAAACTTCCGTTAATCTGAGTGAAATCACTTTACAATTACAGCGCCAGGAACACATTTTAAACGTCTCGGAAAGTTATTTTAATATATTGCGTCAGCAGAGTTTAACCCTAGCCAATCTGCAGGAAGAAAAAGCCCTGTTTGAACAGCTGAATGTGATGAATGCCAAATTAAAAGAAGGACTGGTAGCAAAAAGCGATGTCAGTGAGGCCAATGCGCAATATCAAAGTGCCCGGGCCAACCGGATTGCCACGCATGTACAATTGGTTTTGGCGCAGGAACAGCTGACCCAGTTAATCGGACCTTATCAAGAGAATTTGGCCGTACTCCGAGACGATTTTCAATTTCAAAAGCCTTATCCTGCTGATCTGGATGCCTGGACAGTGCTGGCACTGAGTCAGAATCTCTCTGTTCAGCAGGCACGTATCCAGCAGCGTTATGCAGAAGACCAGAAACGGGTAGAAAAAGCTGCCTTATATCCACAAATTGAGGCGGTAGGGACGTATGGATATATCAAGCAGTCCCCGCAAAATGTAGTATCCAGTGATGGCCAGTTTGACCAGATTGGCGTAGAGATGAACTGGAATGTTTATACTGGGGGCAGAACGCAAAAATCCATTCAAAAAGCCGCGGTGAATGTGAAGAAAAGCGAATCCCAGCTGGAGGCTGCAATTCGCAAAGCCAGCACCGATGTGAAAAAATCTTATATGCAGGTAGAAACTGATCAAGCCAAATTACAGGCACGAAAAGCCGCAATGGACTCTTCGGAAGTGGTTTCCCAAGCCTCTAAAGCACAATATCAGGAAGGTCTAAAAACCATGGTCGATGTGCTGCTGGCACAACGCAACGCTTTTTCTGCCAAACAGGATTATTTAAATGCAAAATATGATTATTTGATTAATGTGCTGCGTTTAAAAGCATCGGTCGGTAAATTGACCGAAAAAGACCTTGAAGAAATGAATGCCTGGCTGGTTGACAAGTCGTTCAAGCCAGTCAGCTAATCTTGCAGTTTTTGTCATAAAAACTTCATAGTAGGTATGCTTTAATATTAAACAAGATCATTCATTTTAAAATCGCTGTTGTGGAGTACGTCCCTTGCCAAACAATCCGGTGTTAAATCACCATATTTCTTCGCAATTTAATGAAGATTTGCAAGATGTAAATACCAAGTTTATGACCATGGGGGGCTTGGTCGAGCAGCAAGTGGCCAACAGTATTCATGCCCTGTTAGACACTGATGCCGCTTTAGCGATTGAAGTGCAATTTCAGGATAATGTAGTCAATCGTATGGAAACCGAGATTGATGAAGCCTTGACCCTGATTCTGGCACGCCGTCATCCTGCTGCGATTGATTTACGTATGGTGATTGCCATGTCAAAGGCCAATACCGACCTGGAACGTATTGGCGATGAAGCGGCAAAAATTGCCCGCATTGCACAAAATTTATGTGAAGAGGGCAGTTCGCCACGTGGCTATATGGAAACCCGTCACATTGGTAATCAGGTTCGTGTAATGATTCATGATGCGCTGGATGCCTTTGCACGTCTGGATGTTGATCAGGCTTTACGAGTATTGCTTGCCGATGCCGATATTGACCGTGAATACCAGTCTGCGACCCGTACCTTAATGACTTATATGATTGAAGATCCACGTCATATTTCACGGGTCATCAATGTAATGTGGGTACTGCGTTCTTTGGAGCGGATTGGCGACCATGCCCGTAATATTTCCGAACAGGTGATTTATATGGTCAAAGGGCTAGATGTTCGCCATACCAGCGTCGAAGAGATTGAACAGAAAGTTCAGCGTTAATTACTCTCATAATTAAATAAAAAGCCTGCAATTTGCAGGCTTTTTTTATTGCTCATGACTTCATGACTAGGTGGTTATCAGCTATGGTTTGGGAATGGAGCCAAGCGGAAAGACCATGTTTCTATGAATGATTTATTTTAAAATTTAATTTTGCCCTAAGAAGAAGTAAACGAGTTTCGCTCATAAAAGGGATCATGTGAGCACGCTGTTATAAAAATATTCATAATATAATCAACTATGCGTTTCTTCTTCAGCATCCGCTAATACGCAGCTTTTCCCCATAAAATTGTTGCCCTAATTGCACTAAGGCATTGATGACTTCTTTAGCCAGTAAAATGGCAGAGATGGTGATCAGAATATGGCAGCCTTCAGGCAGCCCCAACCCCCGATTCAATCAGTCGATTAATACTATTAACCGCATATTGCAATTAGCGCCTTGACCTGAGCGGTGAAGGAAGCAATCAGGGTCAAATTCGATGACCAGTAAGCTGTAGGTTTGGACAAAAGGCTGAATTTTTTGAAATAAGTGTCATAAATTCATATGCAATTTTTTTGAGACTAAGCCTGATAGCCTATGTCACAAGCGCATACAATATTCTCAATTGTGAACAGAAATCATTCGTTAGAATAAAATGAATTTTAGATTTATTTTTGCCGATGAACTTTGAATTGTTTGAGCCTGAAGTCCGAGCCAATCTGTTGCCCTATGACGGCATTGTACAAGACTATGGCCTGATTTTAACGCCTCAGCAGAGCGAGCAATATTTGCAGTATTTTTTGACTCATCTGGCCTGGCAACATGATGAAGTGCTGTTGTATGGAAAACACTATAAAACTGCACGTAAAGTGGCCTGGTATGGCGATGAAAATTACCCATATCATTATTCCGGCACATTCAAGCAAGCCCATGTCTGGACACCCGGATTATTCCGTTTAAAGCAGCATATCGAAAATTTGGTCGGCTATGCGTTTAATTCATGTCTTGCTAATTTGTATGAAGATGGCACTCAAGCTATGGGCTGGCATAGTGATGATGAGTCTACATTGCAACCCAATACAGGTCAGGAAACCGTGATTGCCTCCTTAAGTTTTGGGGCAACCCGGAAATTCAGTTTTAAGCACAAGCAAAAGCCAGACAAAGTTGATGTGCTGTTACAGAGCGGTCAGCTGATTGTGATGCGTGGCAAGACTCAGCAGTACTGGAAGCATACTTTAAGGAAATCGGTGAAAATTATTGAGCCACGGGTGAATCTGACGTTCCGTTATTTTTATCCGCATGAGAAGCAATAGAATATTGGAAATAAGCGCATAAAAAAGCCCATCCTGTGATGAGCTTTTTTAATTTGGGGAGAGTTTTTAACCTGGCATCACGTTATCATGGAACACTGGATGCTGAAGAACGATAATCATATTATGAGAATATAATAATGAATTCAACATTTTTTAGATTAAAATGTATTGTTGTTCCTCAAGTTAAAATATGTCTTCCTGATGGGTCAAGGTCATAAATTTCTTTTCGATTAAACTGGCATTGTCGCGTAATATTTCGATCAACTTCTGGAAATTGGTAAATTCAAAGCGGTTTTTCGAGCCTAACAGGGTCAAGGCCAAAGGCGGTTCCTTAGTGGAAAATTTCACTGGAATAGAAAGACTGGCCAGATTGGGATCGACTTCTCCACTCGAGAAATAATAGCCCTGTTTTTTAATCTGTTTCATTTGCAACAGGAATTCTTCTTCGCTATGTGCAAAGCCAACTTCAGACAGTTCAGTCACAAAGCGCCGATAATAATCCAAAACGCGCTGTTTGGGTAAATGTGCCAAAATCACCTTGGCAGAAGAACCTTTATAGATTGGGCGAGGACAACCACGACCATAAATCAGCGTGGTCAGGTCTTTATATAGTTCGTGATGAATATCGATACATGAATCGTAATTTAAATGCGTGAGCAGACAGCCGAATTCGGTACGTTCTACAATTTGCTGCATAAAGGGAATGCTGATCTGTACTAAAGGGTCTGTGGTACGGGAAATGTAATCCAGTACGGCAATTTTAGAACCTAGTGTGTAGTCACCTGAAGTTCCACTGAGGCGTTGTAATAATTCTGCCGAAACCAATTCTTTTAAATAACGGTAACTTGTGGGTTTAGAGAGTCCTAATTCCTCACTAATGATATCGACATTAATGATCGGGCGAGACACTGAAAAGAGATCCAAAACGGTAAGAATTTTACCAAAACTAGAAAGTGCCATAAGTACCTGCTTGGTCAAAGCATATAAAAAGAAAAACGAATAAGTATTACTTTATAACAAAAAATTAGGTAGAGCAGGGCTTTTGTGAAGCTAATGTTGTATTTGTACCTCATCTAAAAATATTTTACGGTGAGCATGAGAAAATCAGGCAATATTCATTTAATAGGTCTTATTAATTTATGTTTAATTATCACAATAAGATATTATTATTGACTTTATGGGCTTTGTTTGAAAAAATAATAAAAATAAATGTCTAATGGTGAATTTTCAACCTTTTCAGGCTGGCTGTTTTCCTGTGCTATTTCACATCAACAGGATGATGTGAAATCTTCTCCATTCGTTTTGAATGACGCTCATCTGAGGCATGTTTAAACCTCCCTATTTTTACACGATCCATCTTCCAGGTAGATCGTGCATTGTAGTCGTCATTCAAAAATCAGGCAGAGGAAGTAACCCCCTAATTTGAGATCAACCCATGCTGCTTACTAAACAAGTACTCGCATTTCGTCCCAACAAGATGGACTGGATTTTTGCGACTAAAACGTTTCTGGCAGGCATGCTTGCGCTGTATGTGGCTTTTGCACTGAATTTGGCCTATCCCATCTGGGCAATCGGGACCGTCTTTGTGATTGCCAATCCCTTTTCCGGGATGACTTCTTCCAAAAGTATGTATCGTGCACTGGGCACCTTGTTGGGTGCGGTAGTTTCTGTGGCAGTGACTCCGCTACTAATCAACACGCCGTGGCTGTTCACTTTATTTTTAGCTGCATGGGTAGGAGGTTGTTTATATATCTCGTTGCTCGACCGGACTCCACGTAGCTATGTATTTATGCTGGCGGGATATACCACGGTTATTATCAGCTATAACATTATCTATAGCATCGATACGGCATCGATGTTTGATATGGCCGTGGGCCGCTTCTTAGAGATTCTGGTTGGGGTGGTCTGTAGTGCTATTGTGACTACGACAATTTTTCCGCTGCATATTGGGCCAGCCGTGGCGGCACGGGTATCTAAAACCTTTAAAGACACCAAAACTTTATTTGACCAGATTTTACTCAATCCCTCCGAACTGGGAAATTACAGTACCGCACTCAGTCAGATTGCCCGTGATATTGCTGAAATTCATGTCATGGCAGTGCACTTGTCCTATGAGAAATCGACCTTGCAGGGCATGACCAAACCCCTACAGGAGATGCTACATCAACTGAGCATGCTGGTAGCCAACCTGGTGGCGATGGCCGAACGGATCAAACAGCTGGATCAAATGGATCGGCAATACCGTGTCCAGCTTCAGGTGATTCATGATCATAGCGCCACATTTTTAAAAGATGATCAGGATATTCAGGAACAGACCTTAAATCTGTTGCCTGAAAATTTTGAGCAGGATTTTGCCCGTTTAATGACCACCGTACCTGCTGAACAGCAGGTGATTTTGGCCAGCCTGAAAATGGATATCCGCCATTTCATTCAAAATATTCGTGCCATCAGACTAATTTGGCAACGCATCCAACAGGGCGATGCTTCATTGCCAGAAAGCGTCACACCCCTGAGCACCACCTATCCCAATTTACACCGTGACCATGGGGTTGCGGTGCGGGGCGGAATTTCCGCTTTTATTGTGGTGATCATCGCGACAGGATTCTGGATACTCAGTGGTTGGAAAGCCGGTTTTATGATGGCTGAAATGGCAGCGATCAGCGCCTGTATTTTAACTGCCATGGATAACCCGGTACCGGCATTGAAGATGTTTGTGCGTGGCAATATTTATGCAGGGATGATGGTATTTATTTATGCCTATGGCATTTTTCCGCACGTGACCTCGTTCTGGGAATTGGCACTGGTACTGGCCCCTTTTGTGATCTATTGCCTGATGATGTTTCCTCATCCGCCACTCACCGGGATTGCCTTGCCCTTATTGATGGGAACCATCATGGGCTTGAACTTGCAAAACCATTACACGCTGGATCAGGTTTTTTTCTTTGATGCCACCATCGGTTCGGTGCTGGGGCCGATTATTTCGATTTACATCATTCATCTGGTTCGGGCGATGTCTCCTGAAATTACGGTACAGCGGATTTTGTCGTTGCATTACAAGGCCATTCGTCAGGCTTTATATCTTCCTTATGGCGTGCCGTTTCGTATCCATTTACGCAGTATGCTGGACCGGATTGGAATATTGAATACCAAGATGGTGCAGTCGGAAAAATTAAAGACCCAGATTAATTTGGCCCTGGTAGAAACCAGTGCCGTGATTGATCTGACCCGTCTGCAAGAGTTGATGCATCGACTTGATTCAGAGCAAGCCATTTTGGTGAGTCTGGAAGATCTGCAACAAGGTCTGGATGACTATTTTCGTGCCAAAGAAAATGCACAACAACAGCTGATTGCAGAGCTTCATCAGCAGGTCATTTTAAAAATCAGCCAATTGAAAAAAGAGGCACAACAACTGGAGCATGCTGAAACTTCCTGGCGAATACAGATGTCTTTAAACAATATTCGCAGCAGTTTGTGTCATGAACCAGCGCAGCTTAAAGAAGAGATACAACTTGGAGAAGTTGTCCATGGGTGAGTTAAATGTCTATGGGGTATATGTCCCGATTCTGCTGATTCAGGCGGTTCTGACCTACGTTGTACTGCGTGTATTGATGCGTGTGCTTGACCGTGTTGTGGAACAGGGCTGGATTCCGCTGCCGAATATTTTTTATCTCTGCATTTATCTTGTGCTGCTGTGGTTAATGCATTGGGGCTTTATTGTCTGCTGGGGCTAAGCAGACATTTTTTGAAATGAATGAGGTTTTCCATGACATCTTTAGACTTGCGTAAAGTCGTCCGACCGGTGCTATTTACTATAGTCGCTGTCATTGCAATTTTGGCGGTAAAACATATCTGGGATTATTACAATTCTGAGCCGTGGACCCGTGATGGCCGGATACGCGGCGATGTGATTCAAGTCTCTTCAGATGTTGCGGGTTTGATCACCGAGGTCTTGGTGCAGGATAACCAGACTGTGAAAAAAGGGCAGGTACTGTTTAAAATTGATGTGGCCCGTCAAGCCCTGGATGTGGAACAGGCCAGATCGGACCTGTCTAAAGCCAAGGCAGGCCTGGCTGCTGCCGAAGCAGAACTGGCTCAGGCCAAAGCCAATCTGGTGAAATCTCAAGCCAATATCAATCTGGCGGATAAAAATGCCAACCGCTATGCCAACCTTATGGAGGGTGCGATTTCAAAACAGGAACAGGACCAGATGTTTGCAACGCGAGATCAGTCACATGCCGAACATGAGCAAATGCTGGCTGCGATTGATCAGGCCAAAGCCAATATTGTGCAGCAAAAAGCCCTGATTGAAGTGGCCAACAGCAATCTGCACCTGTCCGAACTGAATTTAAACCGTTCTGAAGTGGTGGCACCGGCCGATGGCACCTTATCCAATTTTGAATTACAGCAAGGCAACTATGTCAAAGTCGGGCAGGCAGTGGCTGCACTGTTAAACCGTCAGCAGCTGTATGTGGTGGGGTATTTTGAAGAAACCAAGCTCGACAAGATTTATGTTGGTGCTCCTGCAACGGTCCAGCTGATGGGCGATTCACAAAAACTCAAAGGTCATGTTCAGGGTATTGCTTCCGGGATTGAGGATCGTGAACGTACATCCACTACGGGATTGCTTGCCAATGTGAATCCAACCTTTAGCTGGGTGCGTCTGGCACAACGTGTACCAGTGAAAATTATGATTGATGAATTGCCGAAGAACCAGCTGGCCTTTGTGGCAGGACGTACTGTGACTGTACATATTGAGAAAAAAGCCCAATAAATTCGAATAGATTCGACCTGATTCATTGCAATAAAAAAGCATCCGAGAGGATGCTTTTTTATTATTTGTTAATTCAACTTTACGGGGTTAAACCTACCGGATTGCGATACCAGCTCTCGATAAATAAGGCTGCGGCAATACTGTCAGCCGCCAGTTTTTTGCCACGACCTTGAGACTGATAATGATCCAGTTCATCACGTGCTTCACGGGTGGTCAGGCGCTCATCGACCATCAATGTTTCAATATTGGTCTGATGACGCAAGCGTCGGGCAAATTTGCGTGAACGTGCGGAAAGTTCCGATTCGCTATCATCCATATTCAACGGTAAACCGACCAGAAATAAGCTCGGTTGATACTGTTTGACGATTTTCAGTAAAGCATCCCAGTTCGGGATGCCATCTTTCATCGGAAACAGGGCAAGCGGATTGGCACTTTCAATCAGTGATTGACCGACGGCCATGCCCATTTTCTGGGTACCGAAATCAAATGCCATAATCATGTGTGGTTGTGATAAATCAGGCATGTCCAATCTCTGATGATAGCCAGGTGCGGTCTAGGCCCATTTTTTTATAGGCCGCATCCCAGCGGTCGTCATAAGGCAAATTAAAAATCAAATCCATATCGGAATCACAGATCAGCCAGTCACCACGTGCGATTTCCTGTTCCAGCTGGTTTTTGCCCCAGCTGGCATAACCCAAAGCAATTTGGTAGCGTCCAACGCCTTCATTGTGGGCGATGGCATCGAGGATATCTTTAGACGTGGTAATACAGACATTTTCACCCACAGCAATGGATGAATGCCAAGTCGGTTGACCGGTATGCAGCACAAATCCGGCTTCAGGACGCAAAGGTCCACCTTGCAAGACTGCATGAGGATTGACATTGTCCGCTTCAATTTCCAGATCATTCAACAATTCCTTGATTGAAAGACCGGATGGGCGGTTGATGATAATGCCTTGAGCACCATCTTCATCATGGCGTGCCAAATAAATTACCGTATTGGCAAAAAAGTCATCGGCTAAATCAGGAGGTGCAATGAGACAGCGATGTGTCAGATATTGTTTAGTCATCTAAGCCATTCCCCCTTAAAATCAAAAACTGATTAAATTAACTAAGCGCTTATGACCAAGTTACTAAACTAATTGGGTTTCGCCAATCATTTTTTGTGATTTAAACCTCAAACCTATACCTGTTGAAACTTAAGTTGACGTAACTGCTTGGCGTGTTGCAGGGTCGTATCATTAATTTCGACGCCGCCGGTCATACGGGCCAGTTCATCAATGCGCTGTTCTTCTGCAAGATTAATGATGGTACTGCTGGCCGGATCGGTCTGACGCTTTTTCACCAGTAGATGCTGATCGGATTGTGCCGCCACCTGAGCCTGATGGGTAATACATAAGATCTGTACATGCTGGGCCAAATCCGCCAGCAAACGGCCGACCATTTCTGCAGTACCGCCACTAATCCCGACATCGATTTCATCGAAGACCAGCACTTCCGCTTCGGTTTTTTCAGCATTCATGACTTGCATGACCAGGGCAATACGTGACAGTTCACCTCCGGAAGCAACACGTGCCAAAGGCTGTGGCGGAATACCCTTGTTCGCAGTAAACAGCAGTTGAATAAAGCTCAAACCTTCGGCACTAACCTGCTCTAAAGGCTCAAACTTGAATTCAAAATAGGCCTCCGGCAAAGCCAGCTGCTTGACCTGTTCAGTCAGTTGTTTCGCCAAGGGGATAGCGGCTTCACGGCGAATTTCATCCAGATATTGTGCTTTGGATAAAAATTCCTGATGCGATAACTCGACCTGTTCAGCCAAGGTTTCCGGGTCTTCAAGCTGATGCAATTGTTCCAGTTCTGTCTGCCAGGCCTGATATTCTTCTTTCAATGTCTCTGGCTGAGTGCGGTATTTACGCGCTAAACGGTGGAAAATTTCCAGTTGCGAGTTCAATTCTTCCATCCGTTCAGGATCGAAGCTTTGGCGATCGATAAACTGACGCAAGTTTGCCGTTGCATCATCAATTTCACTTTGTGCATTGATCAGTGAATTATAGATTTCAGCAAGCTGTTCACTACGACCAGCATGTGATTCCAGACGACGAATAATTGATGAAAGTTCCTGGGTCAGGTTTTGTTCGGCTTCATCCAGCACATTTAAGCTATAACTGCAGTCAAGCATGATATGTTCATGATGGCTTAAACGGTCAAATTCCTGTTCAATCTCTTTATAGTCAATCTGGGTGATGTCTTCGAGTTCTTCCAGTTGCAACTCTAAAGTTTCGATCCGCTGTTTGCGGGTTGCTTGAGCATCCAAAGCGGCTTGATGCTCGCGAATGTCTTTTTGCCAGGTGCTATAGGCATTACGAACATCTTGCGCAGGCTGATAAAAGTTGCTGTAACGGTCGAGCCAGTGCTTGGGATAGGGCGGTTCTAACAGTTGCTGCTGACTGTGCTGACTATAGAGTTGTACCAGCAAACGCCCAATTTCTTTCAGCTCTGACAAGCTGCTTGGACGGCCATTAATCCAGGCTTTGCTACGACCTGTAGCAAAAATCACCCGACGTAAATGAATTTCGCCTGACTCATCATCCAACTCGTGTGCTTTTAACCATTGGGCTTCAGGGCTGTGTTCCTGATAACTAAAAATGGCCGTCACATCGGCTTTATCCGAACCGAAACGTACATAATTGGTATCGGTACGTTCACCCAGGCAGGCAGACAGGGCATCCAGTAATAACGATTTACCCGCCCCGGTTTCACCCGTCAGGACATTGAAACCTTTTTCAATATCAATGGCTAAGTGATCAGCTAAAGCAAAATTGATGAGAGTTAAATGTGTCAGCATAAACGCATCCAAGCTGCGAAAAGTTTTAATCTAAGATAGTGAAATTTTGTTTTGGTCACAAGACAGCTTTTATTTTAAAAGGATTTAAAACATCAATATCTTACCTTATCTGAGTGCAGAAAATAAAACGCGCAGTTGAAAATAGCCGATAAAATTTGCCATCGATCAATAGCCTCTTATTTTTAGAAAAAGATAAAAAACTGATTCGCAGCTCGATCCAGTCCCGCAAAACCTGAACCATATAATGCGGATGATTTGAAGGTAGGATTAATGATGGGGAATATTATTCACCTTTGGTTGGGAAGAAATTGGCAATAATTTGAGCTTAGCATTTCATTTATGCAGAAGTTCGTGCATCACTCTCCAGTTTTTCTTTGAAGTTTATAGAAAAAATATTTGTAAAAATTTGAAAAATATTGATTTGACGGGAAGAAACAATGATTGATTAGTTTAATACTCGGCTTTAAACTAGCTCGGGCAAAAATTATAAATGCGCATTATCTGGAGAATACGCATGTCAAATCAGTTTGATCACGTTTCGGTTGTCAAAAAGTCGAATGTTTATTTCGATGGGTTGTGTATCAGTCATACCGTGCAGTTTGAAGATGGCACCAAAAAAACCTTAGGGGTAATTTTGCCAACAGAACAGGCTTTGACCTTTCAAACACATGTACCTGAACGTATGGAAATTATTTCAGGTGAATGTCGTGTCCAAATTGGCGACAAAACAGAAAGTGAACTGTTCCGTGCCGGTCAGTCTTTCTATGTACCAGGCAATAGCCGTTTTAAAATCGAGACAGATGAAGTGCTCGATTATGTCTGTCACTTCGAAGGCTAAGTATTCGTCCTGGATAAGACAAAGAAATTTTAACCTGAATCGGTTAAACTAGATTCAAGCATCAATCCTGTAAAGCCTGCTTTGCAGGATTTTTCTTTTTGTATAATTACCCATAGTCACCACAGATTTTAGAGGCCGTTGATGGCAAAACCAGAATATTATTATGGCGTTCACTCGGTGGAGTCATTATTGGAACTCGAGCCTGAGCGCGTACTGACTTTATTTACCTTGAAAGGCCGTGATGACCAGCGTTTGAAAAACGTCTTGGCTCTGGCTGAACCTTTTGGTATTAGCGTGCAACAAGCCAGCCGTGACAAACTGGAAAAACTGGCAGGTCAGCCTTTCCATCAGGGCGTAGTCGCTGCAGTGCGTCCGCATCCGGTATTGAATGAACAGGATCTGGATGCCGTACTGAAGCAAAATCCTCAAGCGCTTTTGCTGGCACTGGACCAGGTCACCGATCCACACAATTTGGGTGCCTGTATTCGTACAGCGGCTGCCATGGGTGTTGAAGCCGTAGTGGTCTCACGCGACCGTTCTGCAAGCTTGACGCCGACCGCGCGTAAGGTTGCTGCCGGTGGCGCAGAAAAAGTGAAGTTTATTCAGGTGACCAATCTGGCGCGTACTTTGGGCCATATCAAAGATGAATTTAATGTACGTGTAGTTGGAACCATGCTGGATGAAAAAGCCTTACCGATTGATCAATTTGATTTTACCGGTACGGCAGTGTGTGTCGTAATGGGGGCTGAAGATACAGGTCTGCGTCCAATTACCCAGTCACAATGTGATCAGAAGGTCTATATTCCAATGGCCGGAAACTTGCAAAGCTTAAATGTCAGTGTTGCCACCGGTATGGCACTGTATGAAGCCTGTCGTCAACGTAACCTGTAATTTTTCTTTGCTATTTAAAAGTTGTTTGCTATGTCGCCCCGGTCTCAAGGTTATCTTTATGTCGCCATTACCATGTGTATTTGGGGCGGATTTACCATTACTTCTCGCCTGAATGCCCAGTGGGGAATTAGTGCCTGGGATATTACCGCCTTACGTTTTGCCTTGGCATTTTGTATTCTCATGCCCATTTTACTCTATAAAAAAGACACCGCTTTTTTATGGAAAAAACAACCCTTTATCCTGGCAATGATCGGTGGGGTAGCGTATTGCCTGACCTCTTATAGTGCCTTTCATTATGTACCAGCAGCGCATGCAGCCATTTTCCTGAATGGCTGTATTCCGCTGTGTACAGCTTTAGCTGGATTGATATTATTTAAACAGCCTTTAGATAAACACATCCGGATTAGTTTGGTGATTATGCTGAGTGCGATCACTGCAATGAGCTTCTTGATGTATCAGGAAACCGGGGTGGCCTTTGGTTTTGGTGACATGCTATTTTTCCTGAGTGCGATCTGGTGGGGTGTATTCACCGTATTGTTACGCCAATGGAAACTTTCTGCCTGGCATTCTATGGCAGGTGTTGCCATCTGGTCGGCGATTATCTATGTGCCGATTTATCTATTGTTTTTGCCGAAAAATTTAACGGCACCCGAACCTGTGCATTTAATGCTACAGGTGATTTTTCATGGTATCTTTGTGGTCATTGTGGCCACACTGACTTATGTAGAAGCGATTAAGCGTCTGGGTGCATTCAAAACGGGAAGTATCGTGACTTTGGCCCCGTTTATGGCAGCAATTTTAGCGGTACCGCTATTGGGAGAGCCTTTAAGTCTGGCCATTATTTGTGGCTTGATCGGAATGGCGATCGGTGCATTACAGCCATGGCGCTGGATAGGTCATCAAGACAGTTTGCAGCAGCAACTTGATCAACAAAAAAAGCAGTCCTAATCGACTGCTTTTTTTAATTTCAGCGTTTCAAATAAGCTTCATGCAACGGTCTTAAATGGCTGTATAAATGGTCAAGATGACCGTCATTCAGCACAATATCATCAGCCAAACGACGCTTTTGTTCACGTGGCATCTGGGACTGAATAATTTTTTCAATTTGTTCAATGGACTGGTGATCACGCATAGCAGCCCGCTGAATCTGCAAATCAATTGATGCATCAATCAGCAGGGTATGATCAGTCAGTTCATGCTGGTTGGTTTCAAACAGCAGGGGAGAGACCAAGATTACATAAGGGCTGGTCGCAGCCTGCAGCTGTTGAATAATAGACTCTCGAATTGCAGGATGGGTAATACTTTCCAGCGTTTTACGTGCTTCAGGATATTTAAAAATATGTTCGCGTAAAGCCCGACGATTCAGCTCGCCATTGTCTGATAAAACCCAATCGCCAAAAGCCGCATGAATCTGTTGTAAGGCTGGCTGTCCTTTGGTTACTATCTCGCGCGCGACAATATCAGCATCGACCACAGTAATGCCCTGGGTTTCAAACCAGTTGCTGGCGGCCGATTTTCCACTACCAATCCCTCCCGTTAAACCCAAGATAAAAGTCATAGATGTCCCTAAAAATTACTGACCCAAATAGATTTTCATAATCTGCTCACCCCAAATAAAAGCAATCCATCCGGCAATGGCAATATAAGGGCCAAATGCAAAAGGCTGGTTCTCTTTGCGTACTTTCAGCAGAATAATGCCAATCACGGCACCGACGAAAGAAGAGAGCAATACGATCAATGGGAGCATCAATGGCCCCATCCAGGCACCTAAGGCAGCCAGAAGTTTAAAGTCGCCATAGCCCATACCTTCTTTACCGGTAATCATCTTAAACAGATAATAGACAATCCACAAACACAGGAAACCAATAATATAGCCCCAGATGGCAGAGGTTGGACTGGTATAGATACTATAGCTATTGATTCCCAAACCTAAGGCGGCCAGAGTTAAGGTATAGCGGTCTGGGAGAAGCTGGGTATCAAAATCAATAAAGGTCAGTGCAATCAGTACCCAGGTGAGGATCAGGCCAAACAGCATCTGCAGGGTAGGGCCGAAGACTGCCACAATAATCAGGGAACATGTTGCAGTTAACAATTCAATGAATGGATAGCGAATACTGATCGGATTTTTGCAAGAACCGCATTTGCCCCGTAAAACCAGCCAGCTGATGATAGGAATATTCTGATACCAGCGAATGGGTGTTTGGCATTTCGGACAGGTTGAATCTGGCTTGCTGAGGGTGATTTTTGTTTCGTCAATAATGGCCTGTTCGGGATGCAGCAATATTTGACAATCCTGCCGCCACTCTTGCTCCATCATTTTCGGCGTTCGATAAATCACGACATTGAGAAAACTGCCGATACAGAGACTAAAAAGCCCAACGGCAATATATAAAGCAGTTGGGTTAATCATAAAATAAGAAATGAAATCTTGCATTAAACCACAGAACCCATTTGGAAAATTGGAAGATACATGGCAATCACCAGACCACCAACCAGCACACCCAGCACGGCCATAATGAGGGGTTCCATCATCGAGGTTAAACCATCGACCGCATTGTCGACTTCATTTTCGAAATGCGTTGCGACTTTATCCAGCATGGCATCCAGTGCCCCAGACTCTTCACCAATCGCCACCATCTGTACAGCCATAGACGGAAATTTGTTGGTGACACGCATAGCAAATTGTAGCTGTTGGCCTGTGGCTACATCATCACGGATTTTCATCACCGCTGCTTCATAAACACAATTGTTAGTTGCGCCTGCAGTGGATTCCAATGCATCAATCAAGGGAACACCGGCCGCAAAGGTGGTGGCTAGAGTACGACTATAACGGGCAATAATGGCTTTATAGACCAGGTCGCCAAAAATAGGGGCTTTGAGGGCTGCTTTATCAAGAAAATCACGGAATTTTTTACTGCGTTTTTTTGCTTCAAGAAATCCGGCAATCATCGCACCAATGGCAATAATCAGAATAAACCAGTACTTTTGCATCCATTCCGACATATTTACCACCATTTTGGTAAAGGCAGGTAAATCGGCACCAAATGAACTAAAGAGGTCCTGGAACACAGGTACCACTTTAACCATCAAAATAATGGTCACGATCACGGCAACTACAATGACAGCTGCCGGATATTTCATGGCTTTTTTAATTTTTTGCTTTAACAGTTCGCTCTTCTCTTTATAGATCGCGACACGATCCAGCATGGTTTCCAGGGCACCAGACTGTTCACCAGATTCCACTAAAGAACAGAACAGGTTGTCAAAATATTGTGGGTACTTACGCAAGGCACCAGCAAAAGTATTGCCGCCTTCAACCTCACCTTTAATACCAAGTACTACTTCACGCATGGATGGATTTTCCAGACCCTCTGCTACAATCTCAAAGCTTTGAACCAAAGGAACCCCAGCTTTCATCATGGTGGCCAGCTGGCGGGTAAAAATAGTGATATCCAGGGTGGACACTTTCTTTTTCATTAAACCTTCGAGAATGTTTTTACGTTTTTCCCGAATATGTTTAATCGTGATGCCCTGCTTGCGTAAAGTCACTTTAGCAAGTGCCATATTCCGCGCAGGAAGTTCCCCTTTAAGTTTTTCCCCTTTACGATCAACACCTTCATAACTGAAGATGGGCATCATCTGTGCTTTTTTGACAGCCATGCGTTTATCCTTATTTTAAATTTTCATTTATTCACTGGTTACACGATTGACTTCCTGAAGCGAAGTCACCCCCTGCATAACCTTAATTAATCCTGAACGGCGTAAATTATTAAACCCCGATTTTTCAGATGCTGCTGCAATTTCAAGTGCATTACCATCTTCCATAATAATTTTCGAAATTTCAGGGGTCACTTTCATGACCTCATAAATACCGACACGACCTTTATAACCTTCACGGCACTCGGAACAGCCTACCGGTTGATATACCTGAAAGTCTGGATGTTTCAAATCTTCCTCAGTAAAACCCATTTCCAGCAGGCTGGGTCCAGGAATCTCTGCCGGAATTTTACACTGAGGACATAGACGACGTGCTAAACGTTGTGCAATCACTAGGTTGACAGAAGTTGCAATGTTAAAGGAAGGAACACCCATATTGCGTAAACGGGTTAAGGTTTCTGGTGCACTGTTGGTGTGCAGGGTCGACATCACCATATGACCAGTCTGGGCCGCTTTTACGGCAATTTCAGCTGTTTCCAGATCCCGGATCTCACCAACCATGACAATATCTGGATCTTGACGTAAAAATGATTTAAGTGCAGCAGAGAAGGTTAAACCGACTTTAGCGTTAACATTGACCTGATTAATCCCTTCCAGGTTAATTTCTACCGGGTCTTCAGCTGTGGAAATATTGGTATCTTCACGATTCAGAATATTCAAACCCGTATAGAGCGATACGGTTTTACCGGAACCGGTTGGACCTGTAATCAGTAGCATGCCTTGAGGTTTTTCCAGTGCTTGCATAAACAGTTCTTTTTGCTCTGGTTCATAGCCCAATGCATCAATACCCAGCATGGCACTGGATGGATCCAGAATACGCAGGACCAGTTTTTCCCCAAACAGTGTCGGTAAAGAGTTGACACGAAAGTCAATAGCTTTGCTTTTTGAAAGTTTGAGCTTGATCCGTCCATCTTGAGGTAAACGCTTTTCAGAAATATCCATTTGTGACATGACTTTTAAGCGCGAGGCTAAACGTGTGGACAGCTGTAACGGCGGATTGGCAATTTGACGGAGCACGCCATCAATACGATAACGCACCCGATATGACTTTTCATACGGTTCGAAATGTAAATCCGAAGCACCCATACGAATGGCATCAATTAACAGTTTATTGATGTACTTAACGATGGGAGCTTCATCCCCTTGAGGACCATCATCTTCATCTTCTTTTTGACTTAAATCATCTTGCTCTAGATTTAGATCGATATCTTCATCAGAAAACTCAAAACTGTCCGCCTGGGTAAAGTTTTGTTCAATCAGCTGGTGTAATTTCTGGTGCTCTACAATAATCGCTTCGATATTCATCTTACTGCTGAAGCGGATCGCATCCATGGCTTCTATATTGGTGGGATTACTGGTTGCGACGTAGAGTAAATTCCCGCGTTTAAAAATGGGCAGAATACAATGTTTGCTAATGATTTTTTCATCCAGCCCTTCTCGGATAATTTGAGCAGAGTCATAGGCACTCAAATCAAAAAGAGGTTCTCCAAATTCTTGAGAAATTTTTTCTGCAATAGCCAAGGAGGAAATTTTCAATTGATCAATTAAAAAAGGCACAATATCTTGATTGGCTTTTTTTGCATTCAATATTGCACTCTGCATATTTTCAGCAGAAACTAAGCCATCTTCGACTAAACATCGAATAAAACCCGTAAATCTTGGTGAACCTTGTAATGCTGCCATGCTCTAATATGCCTGCTTAATCAATTTGTTTATAATTGGTATCATTGAATTATACTTTTGTTATATAAAAATACCATATCTTAAAATGTTGTCATCTACTTAATATCAGATAAAACTTTGAACCAGTCGTATTACAGGGTGAAGTTTTTCTTGAGCGTAAAAAAGGGGATTGCAAAAAAATAAGAATCGCATAAAAAAGCCATGTGAAAATTTTCTGAAAAATCTTGAATTCCGTGTAGAATGTGCGCGGTTTAATGAATTGTTTTTAATAGGTTACTGTATGTCGGGTTCGGCTATTACTCCTTGGGTTGTCGGCAATTGGAAAATGAACCCAATGCAGGCAGATGCAAAAGCGTTGCTGCAAGATTTAAAAAAATTATTGCAAAACAATGACATTAAAGAACAAGATTGTCATTTGGGTATTGCACCGACCATGCTGGCTTTGAGTGGTGTTCAGGCAGAATTGGCAAGTTCAGCGCGCCCTGTTTATTCCGTTGCACAGGATGTTTCCCGTATTGCAGGTACAGGGGCATATACCGGTGAAGTAAGTGCCGAACTGCTGAAAGATCAGCAAATCGGTTTTGTACTGATTGGTCATTCAGAACGTCGTGAGATTTTTGGTGAAACTGCCCAGATTTTGAATGAAAAAGTTAAAAATGCTTTAAATGCAGGATTAACCATTATTTATTGCGTAGGTGAAAGCCTAAATCAGCGTGAAAATGGTCAGGCCGAGCAGGTGGTGTTGCAACAAATCTGTGATATTGCCACAGTTGTTCAGGCTGAACAGTGGAAAAATATAGTGGTGGCTTATGAACCCATTTGGGCAATTGGTACGGGTAAAACAGCTTCACCTGAAGACGCACAGGCAATGCATGCCAAAATCCGTGCAGGTTTAACCCAAATTACACCTTTGGGTACAGGCATGGCAATTTTATATGGTGGTAGTGTTAAGCCGGAAAATGCAGTAGAGTTGGCAGCCTGTCCAGACATTAATGGTGCGCTGGTTGGTGGTGCATCTTTAAATGCAGAGTCTTTTTATAAAATTGCCCAGGCTTTTGCAAATACAAAATAATTAGGAGTTCAGCATGCATGCATTTGTGCTGGTAGTACATATTATCTTAGCCATTTTAATGATTGTATTGATTCTGGTACAACATGGTAAGGGTGCCGATGCGGGTGCATCATTTGGTGGTGGTGGAGCAGCAACCGTCTTTGGTGCTTCAGGTTCGGCTAATTTTTTAACACGTTTAACGGCAATTTTAACAGCCTTGTTTTTTGTCACCAGCCTAAGTTTAGCGGTGTTTGCTAAAAAGCAAACCACTGATGCCTATAGCTTAAAATCGGTACAAACGACTGCTCCTGCACAAAGCCAATCGCCTGAAACTTCACCAGTTGCACCAAAAACTAGCGAATAAATATATTTAGTTCTTTCTTTTTGGGTCTGATCCGACTAGAATGCGTCACAGCTGCGGTGGTGGTGGAATTGGTAGACACGCTACCTTGAGGTGGTAGTGCCTTCGGGCGTGGGGGTTCAAGTCCCCCCTTCCGCACCAACTTATAATCCAGAACATAAGTTGGTGTAAGCAGCAAATCTGTTGATGCGGGATGGAGCAGTCTGGTAGCTCGTCGGGCTCATAACCCGAAGGTCGTTGGTTCAAATCCAGCTCCCGCTACCAATCTTTATTTTAGATGTAAACTAAAATAAGCACTTTGATAATTTAAGGTGAGATTAATTTTTTGCAATGTTGTTGCGGGATGGAGCAGTCTGGTAGCTCGTCGGGCTCATAACCCGAAGGTCGTTGGTTCAAATCCAGCTCCCGCTACCACTATTTGATTAGGGTGCAACTTAATCAAGCAATCACTGAACAGTTTTTAATTGAAAATGATCAGCAGATTGTATATAATTTTTGCACGTTGATGCGGGATGGAGCAGTCTGGTAGCTCGTCGGGCTCATAACCCGAAGGTCGTTGGTTCAAATCCAGCTCCCGCTACCAAGTTTCTAAAAGGCTCACAAAAAGGTGGGCCTTTTTGCACAGTGGACTTTGGTTTTTCTGTGTAAATAGGGGCGATTACGCCCTTTTTTATTGGCTATCGTGTAGTGTCCGACATTTATTGGTCAAATCGTCATGTTTCACTACTAATATAGTTGAGTTAGTCTGAACCGGTCACCGCGACCATTGAATCGCACCATAATGACGAGAGTAAATGAAGCTATCAAATAAAACTCAAGCACTCCAAGACCTAATCGCTCCTGCAGTGCAAGCATGCAATGTCGATCTTTGGGGAATTGAATTTCTTCCTCAGGGTAAACGTTCTTTATTGCGTATCTATATCGATAAAGCAGATGAAAATAACGAACAACCTGTCATGAATGAAGATGGCGAGCTTGAACAGGGTCGAGGTATAGGCGTACAAGACTGTGTTCGCGTAACACAGCAAGTGGGTGCTATGCTTGATGTACATGATCCAATTTCTGGTGAGTATTCACTTGAAGTTTCTTCTCCGGGTTGGGACCGTCCATTTTTCCAGCTTGAACAGATGGCTGGTTATATCGGACAAACCGTTGCGCTGCGTCTGATCAGTGCTGTAGATAACCGTCGTAAATTTCAAGCCAAACTGATTGCTGTTGATCTTGAAAATGAACTTATTCAAGTGGAAGTTGAAAAGCAACAAATCCTTGAAATTGATAGTCATAATATCGACAAAGCAAATTTGATTTACCAAGATTAATTTATCCAAATAAATAAGAATCTGAACGAATAGGTGACTTATGGCACGTGAAATTCTTACCGTAGTAGAAACGGTTAGTAACGAAAAAGGTGTACCTCGTGAAGCGATCTTTGAAGCGCTAGAACAAGCGCTTGTTGCTGCGACTAAAAAGAAATTTTATGAAGGCACAAACTCGGAAGAAGCACGTTTACGTGTGGAAATCGATCGTAAAACAGGCGATTACCGTACTTTCCGTCAATGGGAAGTGGTGGCTGATGAAGATCACGAAATGCCGGCATGTCAGGATGCGATTTCGGATGTGGATCCTGCCAAATGGTCTATTGGTGACATTCGTGAACTCGAAGTGGAATCGATCGACTTCGGCCGAATTGCTGCGCAAATTGCCAAACAGGTGATTGTGCAAAAAATTCGTGAAGCTGAACGTGCTCTGGTTGCTGATGCCTATGAATCTAAAGTCGGTGAACTCATCTACGGTGAAGTGAAAAAGCAAACCAAAGATGGCTTTATTATTGACTTGGGTGACAATGCGGAAGCTTATCTTGCCCGTGAAGAGATGATTCCTAAAGAAATTCTTCGTCCGAAGCAACGTGTAAACGCGATTTTATATAGCGTGAACCGTGAAGGTCGCGGTGCACAACTGTTATTGTCACGTGCACGTCCTGAAATGCTGATTGCATTGATGAAAAAAGAAATTCCTGAAATTTCTGAAGAAATCATCGAAATTAAAGCAGCTGCACGCCAGCCGGGTGTTCGTGCTAAAATTGCTGTGAAAACCAACGATCACCGTATTGATCCTGTAGGTGCATGTATTGGTATGCGTGGTACACGTATCCAGGCTGTACAGTCAGAACTCAATGGTGAACGTATTGATGTGGTGGTGTGGTCTGATGATCCGGCACAGTACATTGCTAGTGCGCTAGAACCTGCAGATGTATCCAGTATTGTGATTGATGAAGATGTTCACAGTGCTGATATCATTTTTGCGGCGAGCGATCAGTTGGCACGTGCTATTGGTTCACAAGGTCAAAATGTCCGTTTAGCCTCTGAATTGACTGGCTACAAATTGGATATGATGCTCGAAGAGGAATTCTACGCACGTCAACAAAATGAAGCTCAACAATATCTCGACATGTTTGTCACCCGTCTGGATATTGAAGAAGACTTGGCAATGGCTTTGGTTGAAATGGGCTTTACTTCTTTGGAAGAAATTGCTTATGTTCCAGCTGAAACATTTGATGAAATCGAACTGGATGCTGAAACAGTTGAATTATTGCAAAGCCGTGCGAAGGAAATTACCTTGGCTGATGCATTAAAACAACAAGAAAACATTCAAGAACCAAGTGCTGAACTTGTGGCAATGCAAGGGATGACACAGGAAATCGCATATGCCCTTGCGGCTCGCGGTGTGGTGACTGTAGATGATTTAGCTGACCAAGCCACTGACGATATTGAAGATATTGAAGGTTTAGGTACGGAAAAAGCGGGTCAACTTATTATGAAAGCGCGCGAATCATGGTTTAACTAGGAGGAAATATATGACGGACAAGTCGATTAAAGAGTTGGCTCTCAGCGTGGATCGCCCCGTTGAGAAGCTCCTAGAGCAGGTTCGTGACGCAGGTTTACCCCAACGTAAAGCTGAAGATATTATTTCCACTGAACAACAAAATACCCTCGTTAACCATTTGAAGAAAGTTCATGGTCAGGACGATGGGAATGCAGGAAAAATCACGTTGAAACGTAAAACAACCAGTACTGCTAAAGTGGCCAGTACATCAGGTAAGGCGAAAACAATTAATGTAGAAGTTCGTAAGAAGCATACATTTGTTAAGCCAGATCCGGAACAGATTAAAGCTGAAGCTTTAGCGAAAGCACAAGCCGAACAGAATTCGCGTGAAGCTGAGCAAAAGCCAGCAGCGAAAGCTGAAGAACCTAAGCAACAACCTGAATCTAAAGCAAAACAGGCTTTAGAAGCAATGCGTGCAGCAGCGAAGCAAGAAACTGCGAAGCAAGAAGTACCAAAAGCAGCGGTTGTAGTAAAACGCAAGTCAAACAACAAGCCGATTGTAAAACAGCCGGTTAAAGTGACTGAAACACCAGAACAGAAGAAAGCACGTGAAGCACAAGCTGCACAGTTAAAAGCAGTTGAAGAAGCGGCACGTCGTAAATCGGCTGAAGAAGCACAACAACGCACGCTTGAACAAATGCGCCAAATGGCTTCCAAGTATTCTTCTGAAGATGCCACGGCAACAGTTCGTGTGATTGATGATTCTCCACTGGCTGCCGGTCTGGTTGGTCAGGCCTATGAAGATTCTTTTGCGAAAGAAGACCGTGAAATTAAACGTGGTGGCAATACCACCAATGCGCGTGCACCGAAAAAAGGTGGTCGTCGTGGCGAAGAGCAATCTTTCCGTGATAACTCGCATAAACGCGGTTTAAAATCAAGTCAGGCGAACAAGCATGGCTTTGAAAAACCAGTTAAAAAACAAATTTATGATGTTGAAATCGGCTCAACCATCATCGTAGCTGACTTAGCTGCGAAAATGGCAGTGAAGGTGCGTGAAGTTATCAAGGCACTCATGAAAATGGGTGAGTTAGTGACTCAGAATCAGGCGATTGATCAAGAGATTGCAGCGCTGGTTGTTGAAGAAATGGGTCATAACCCAGTTCTAGTTTCTGATACTCAGGCTGAAGACAACTTGCTTGAAGCGGCTGAAGAAGCGCGTGGTGCTCAAACCACTCGTGCTCCTGTCGTAACCATCATGGGTCACGTTGACCATGGTAAAACATCGCTGCTTGACCGTATCCGTCGTACCAAAGTGGCTGCAGGCGAAGCGGGTGGTATTACCCAGCATATTGGTGCTTATCACGTGAAAACGGATAAAGGCATTATCACTTTCTTGGATACCCCGGGACACGCAGCGTTTACCGCAATGCGTTCACGTGGTGCGAAAGCGACTGATATCGTGGTGCTGGTTGTTGCAGCGGATGATGGTGTAATGCCACAAACTGCGGAAGCGATTGACCATGCACGTGCTGCTGGTACGCCAATCATTGTTGCAATTAACAAGATGGATAAAGAGTCGGCCGATCCTGACCGTGTATTGAACGAATTGACCACGAAACAGATCGTACCTGAACAATGGGGCGGTGATGTACCGGTTGCCATGGTTTCAGCACACTCAGGTCAAGGTATTGATGAACTTCTAGACCTGATTTTAATTCAAGCAGAATTGCTTGAATTAAAAGCATCTGAAGAAGGTGCTGCTCAAGGTGTGGTCATTGAAGCACGTGTAGACAACAGCCGTGGTGCGGTAACGTCTATCTTGGTTCAAAACGGTACATTGAATGTAGGTGATCTTGTCCTTGCAGGTTCATCTTACGGTCGCGTTCGTGCGATGGTGGATGAAAATGGTCAACGTATCAAATCTGCAGGTCCGTCAATTCCTGTAGAGATCTTGGGTCTTCCGGAAGCACCAATGGCAGGTGATGAAGTTCTTGTTGTGAATGACGAGAAAAAAGCACGTGAAGTTGCCGATGCGCGTATGGATCGTGAACGTCAAAAACGTCTTGAACGTCAATCTGCAATGCGTCTTGAGAACATCATGGCATCGATGGGCAAGAAAGATGTGCCTATTGTGAATGTGGTACTCAAAACTGATGTGCGCGGTACTTTGGAAGCATTACACGTGGCACTTGCCGAACTGGCAACTGATGAAGTGAAAGTACGTATTATTGGTTCAGGTGTCGGTGCAATCACTGAGTCTGACGTAACGCTGGCTGAATCTTCTGAAGCGGTATTGCTTGGCTTTAACGTTCGTGCCGACAATACTGCGCGTCAAAAAGCCGATGAAGACGGTATCGACATTCGTTACTACAGCATCATCTATCAATTGATTGATGACGTGAAAGCAGCAATGAGCGGTAAACTTGCTCCTGAACACCGTGAAACAATTCTGGGTGTGGCTGAAGTGCGTGAAGTGTTCCACTCAAGCAAATTCGGTGCGGCTGCAGGTTGTATGGTACTTGAAGGTGTATTGCACCGTAATAAACCAATCCGTATTCTTCGTGATGACGTGGTGGTGTTCCAGGGTGAGCTTGAATCTCTTCGTCGCTATAAAGAAGTGGTGGAAGAAGTTCGTGCCGGTATGGAATGTGGTCTTGCAGTGAAAGGCTATAAAGACATCAAAGCACAAGACAAGATCGAAGTGTATGATGTTCAATTGATTAAACGGAGTCTTTAATGGCGGGTAGTCAACGTCTGAAGCGTATGGCAGATTCAGTTCAGCGCGAGTTGTCTGAACTGATTCGTCAAGAGCTGAAAGATCCACGCCTGGGTGGTCTGGTGACCATCTCTGCGGTGAAAGTTAGCCCAGATTTAGGATATGCCGAAGTTTATGTGACCGTGATGGGGCGTGAGCTGGGCGATGAGCAAAGTGAAGCGGCAAACAAGGAAACGTTAGATGTCTTGAATAAGGCATCTGGTTTCCTGCGCCACGAACTCAGTCGTCGTATCAAGACACGTATAACGCCTCGCTTGCGTTTCCATTACGACAAAACCAACGCATATGGCAACTATATGTTTGGTCTGATTGCAGAAGCAGTGAAGGATTTACCTCCAGCTGATGATGCAAAAAAAGATGATGAATAATCGCTAAAAAGAAAAGCCACCTTCGGGTGGCTTTTTTGTGGCGGAAAATTCTGCTCAGAAGAATAAATCTGTGTAAAACGGTATAAAATTTTAAGTTAAGTTTAGAATAACAAGAACGGTTTCAGCTGACATCATTATGTGAATCATTTTCTGTTTTGGGATTGCGACGCCGGGTACGTTGCCAGGGCAAGGGGCGTTCAAGTGCTTCAGGTACTTCACCACTGGTTGAGCGTAAACGTAAATGTAGTGCTGCCTGTGCCATAAGATTTGCAGACACAGGCGCAGTAATGAATGCCAGCAAAGTCAATAACAGTTCGGCAAAACCAAAGCGTCCCTGAAAGGCTGAAAAGATCATGGCAGCAATGAGGAAACTGCCCAGACCCAGGGTACTGGATTTGGTCGGCGCATGCAGGCGCATAAATAAATCGGGCAGACGAACCATCCCAATGCCGCCCACCAGCATGAAGAATGAACCAATCAACAAAAAAATTGAGACCAGGATTTCCATGAGAAGTTGCATTGCTGTTGCTCCTAATCGACCACATGGCCAGTGGTAAAGTAGCGTGCCAAGGCTGCGGTGGACACAAATCCAAGCATGGCAACCAATAAAGCTCCTTCAAATAAGGAGGTGCTTGCCCAGTAGATACCCAGAATGACCACCAGACAGGTCGCATTCAGAAACAGGGTATCCAGTGCTAAAAGCCGGTCCACGATGGAAGGGCCAATCACCATACGGATTAGACAAAGAAACATGGAAATGGTGATTGCGACCATACACAGACCAAGTGCATAAGGCAAAATACTCATGAATCTTCTCCTAATTCCACATCAAAAATTTCGATCAGTGCTTTTTCATAACGATTTTTAATTTCGATAATATCGATCTCGGCATTATCGGTACTCAGGGCGTGAACCAGAATATCACCACGATCGTGATCGATCCCTGCAGTTACGGTACCCGGCGTAGTGGTAATAATCAGGGCCAGCAATACATTGACCTGTTCATGCTGGGTTTCCAGAGGCACACGAAACCATTTCGGATGCAG
Source organism: Acinetobacter sp. YH01022 (assembly GCF_013420235.1). Classification (NCBI taxonomy): domain Bacteria; kingdom Pseudomonadati; phylum Pseudomonadota; class Gammaproteobacteria; order Moraxellales; family Moraxellaceae; genus Acinetobacter; species Acinetobacter sp. YH01022. The sequence continues at coordinate 85,592 of NZ_VOYP01000002.1, forward strand.
TTTATGGGTGGGACCAAGCACCTGTTTGGCTACTTTAATATTACAAACAATAATGTCCCATAACACCACAAAGAATAATTTGATAGCCAGAATCCAGTGAATATTTGGGGTGTTGCCAATAAACGGTTTGACTAGATATGGAATAGCAATGCCCAGCAATAAGGCCATCAGCAAGGTTGCCAGATCCAGACTATGCGCCAGCATGATCCAGCTTAAGGCCACAATCACGGAGACGAAGGGATGCGGCAGCCAGCGGTCCAAAAACGATGTTTTTTGCATGTTTAAGGCTCCATAGGCTTGAGTTTGGCATCATCCGGATCAGCAGTTTGCTGGTCTTGCTGCTGCCTGATCTGGCGTTGTTTATATTCTGAAATGTGCTCACCTTCTAAAGTCTTTTTCGAGATGATATACGGAATCAGATGCGCATTCGGATCGACGGTTTCACCGCCATATTTGGTTTCAGGTAAATTTTCAGGATTATAGGGCTGTACGCTAATCACCTGATTTAGGTCATCTTTGTATAAAATTGTATCTTCATACACAGCATTATTCTGGATCTGTTCAGCCGTTTTAAACATGTATTGCTGAATCGGATTTGCGCAAACCATATAGAGTACCAAGCCTGACAACAGCAGATAAATGGTTTTGTCATTGCGTATCGGGGCATGATTGGGTATGGCTTGATATGCTTTAAATGCTTCGGTTTCCGCTTGATCTTCAGGTTTGCTGGCACGCCAGAACAGAATGAATCCCACCCGGGTAAAGGCAATAATGCTGAGTAAACTCACCAGCAGCACCACCGCAATAATCACCCCCTGATAAGGGGAATGTGAAGTCGCCTGCAAGATAAAAACCTTGCCTAAAAAGCCGCTAAAAGGCGGTAAACCCGCCATCATCAAGGCAATGAAAAAGAAGGTAAGGGACACTGCTTTGTGCTGTTTCATTTTCGGAGCGATGTTGAAATGATCTTTGAATGTACCGCGCTGTGAGGTAATCCAGCCACAGAGCAGATAAAACGCAGCGCCAATAAGGGTGCTATGCACCAGATAATACAGTCCTGCAGCCCAGGCCAATGTATTAAATAATGAAATGGCAATCAGCAGCGTGCCAATCGAAGATAAAATCATAAAGCCGACAAAACGGCGTAAACGTTCCGCGCCAATGGCACCAATCACGCCATAAATCGAGGTGACCAAACCGATCGGAAGTAACCAGTTGGCCAGAATATCCTGACTGAAATCATCATCAAAAATCGTGCCATTGACTCGAAGAATGGCATAAATGCCGACTTTAGTCATAATGGTGAAAATGGCAGCGACTGGAGTGGTGGCTACGGCATAGGTTTTTGGTAGCCAAAACCCGACTGGCAACATGGCAGCCTTGATGCCAAAAACCACAAATAACAATAAGCCACCTGCAGCTGCCAAGATATGCTGGTCTCGTTCTAACAGCGGGATTAAACGTGCAACATCGGTCATGTTTAAACTACCGACGCTGCCGTAGATCATGCCTAAGCCAATTAGGAACAGCGCAGAGGCCAGCAGGTTGATGGTGACGTAGTGAACGCCGAGTTGAAAACGGGCCTTGCCTTGTCCGTGTAGCAGCAGGACATAAGAGGCCATCAACAGGATTTCAAAGAATACGAATAAATTAAATAAATCGCCGGTCAGGAATGCACCGCACAAGCCCATGAGCAAAAAATGGAACATGGCATGGAAATAACGCCCTTGAGTATCCCATGCATGACTGGCAAACCATAAGATGGGTGTAGCCAGAGCGTAGGTCAGCACCAGCATCAGTGCGGAAAGCTGATCCAGAACCAGCACAATACCGAAGGGTGCAGCCCATTCACTGAGGCTGTAGGTGCTAATTTGCCCGCTGCTGGCGAAGATTAAATACACGATGGCAGTGCCTAAGCCCAGGATTGAAGAGACGTAGCTGATGCCACGACGCCAAGGTTGTCGCCAGTCGTGTGCTAATGAACCTTTGCCGGGATTACCCAAAAGAACCAGTAAGAAACCGGTAAATGCCGGAATTAAAATGCTAAATATTGGGGTGTGTTCAGTCCAGAACTGGATGAAGGCATTCATTAAGGCTCATCCTCACGCGGGTCAATCGGGGTAATTTCTTCTTTTGAGTCGACATGGTCGGTACCGCTTTCATAACGGCTGCGTAAAGCCAGCTGGACAATAAAGGCCGTGGTGGCAAAACCGATCACAATGGCTGTCAAGACTAGCGCTTGAGGTAAAGGATCGGTCACTTTGCTGGTTTCAGTCAGTATAGCCGGGGCATTGATCTGAATTCGTCCCATGGCAAACAGGAACAGATTGACCGCATAGCCAATCATGGCCAGTCCTAAAACCACGGGAAAAGTACGTGCACGCAAGATCAGGTAAATTCCCGTGGCAACCAGTAAACCAATGGCAGAGGCAAGTAAAAACTCTAGACTAATCATTTTATTCCCCCTTCAATACTGGACCAGACATGCTGGAGTGGCGTGAGTCACCCAGGACGGAAATCATCAACATGGTGGCACCCACGACGGTGACATAAACCCCGACATCAAATAATGCAGCGGATGCCAAATGTATATCACCTAACAGGGGCGGAGCGATATGCACATGGGCACTGGTCAGGAAGGGACGTCCCCAGAACCAGGCAGCGAGTCCGGTCAGTCCTGCAATGCTTAGACCTGAACCAATCCAAATTTCATATAGGCGGCCGGATTTGGCTCTGAGCATCTGTTCAGCTTGGTCTTGTCCTAAGGCAATGTACTGGATCACCAGGGCCAAAGCGGTAATCAGACCGGCAATAAAACCACCACCGGGCAGGTTATGGCCACGCAGGAAGATATACAGGCTCACCACCAGAGCCAGAGGCAATACCCAGGATGCAGTAATACGGAACATCAGCGGAGAGGGATTAAAGCGGTAGGTCAGGCCCTGGGTAATGGTGGTGCCGTGCGCACGCATGCCATCCATTAAACACAGTGCGCCAATTGCAGCAATACCCAGTACGGTAATCTCCCCAAAGGTATCGAAACCACGGAAGTCGACCAGAATTACGTTGACCACATTGGAACCGCCACCGAGTGGCAGTGACTGCTGCAGAAAGAACCATGAAATCGAGTTGTGGTCACGGGTCAGCATTAGCCAGCTAATCCAGCCAATCCCCAGACCACCCCCAATAGCAATCAGGGCATCGCGCCAGCGCCGTGAAACGCTGGACTCATAAGGAGTGAGCTGTGGCAGTAAGGACAGGCTCATCAGTAGCAATACCGTCGTGACCACATCGACCGTGATTTGGGTGAGGGCCAGATCAGGTGCAGACAAGGTCACAAACACTAGGGTCACGACAAGTCCGACCGCACCACTAATCAGCACGGCCTTAATTCGTTCATGGTGAAACCACAGCATCATCCAGCAGGCTGAGAATAAGAGCAGCCACAACACAATGGCAATTGCTGGCGCATGGACGAGTTCACGTGTACCAGTGGTCAGGCCTTGATTGATAAAGGGCATAGTCAGCAAAGCACCACTAAACACTACAATCCACATCAGATAGCTTTGCAGTGAACCATTTTCAGTTTGCCGTGTGAACTTGCGTGAACTCAGTAACAGATGTTTTAAAAATAAATCAAATAGCACTCTGCCCTGAAATTTTCCAAGCACAGGATCGAGATCAATTTCCCGAATGCGACCGCCTTTGGCCAAAGCAAAATAGAAAATGATTCCGCCCAAAAGTGCAACAATACTCATCACTAAAGGCAGGTTAAAACCATGCCAGATGGCCAAATGGCTACCGGCAAAGTCAGACACTTGAGTGCTGGCACGTGCAGTTACGTTGACAATATTTTCCACCAGCAGTGCAGGTATCAGGCCGACCAGAATACATAAAACCGCCAGCAGTATGGCGGGTACGCGCATACCCAAGGGCGGCTCATGTGCTTGCCGGTTCGGGACCCCTGCGCCAATCGGACCATCGAAAAATACCCCATGCACTAAACGTACCGAATAAGCGACTGCAAAAATTCCGGCTAGGGTTGCCAGAATGGCAGAAACAATAAGCACAGGACCTGAAAGGCTGGCCAATAGTTCAGTAAAGAACATTTCCTTCGACAGGAAGCCATTGGTCAGCGGCACACCGGCCATAGAGGCGGCGGTGATCATGGTCAGGGTGGCAGTAAAGGGCAGGAGTTGCCAGATCCCACTAAGCTTACGCAAATCACGGGTTCCGGTTTCATGGTCAATGATCCCGGCAATCATGAACAAAGCCGCTTTAAAGGTGGCGTGATTAATAATATGGAAAATGGCAGCAGCAATTGCCAGTGGTGAACCTAATCCCAGTAAGCACACAATCAAGCCTAAATGACTGATGGTGGAGTAAGCCAATAAGCCTTTTAAGTCTTCCTTGAAAATGGCAAAGAAGGCAGCCATACATAAGGTGAACAAGCCCACGAAAGTCACAATATTGTGATACAGCGCTGCACCGACAAAAATTGGCGTAAAACGTGCCAGCAGGAAAATTCCGGCTTTGACCATGGTGGCAGAGTGCAAATAGGCTGAAACCGGCGTCGGAGCTGCCATGGCATTCGGCAGCCAGAAGTGAAACGGGAACTGGGCACTTTTAGTAAAGGCACCCAGTAAAATCAGCAGCAAGCTTGGAACAAATAGCGAGTGACTTTGAATTTGATTCTTCATCGTCAAAATCTGGTCAATCTGATAGGTTCCGGTGATTTGACCGAGCAGAATGAAACCACCCAGCATGGCCAGACCACCCATACCGGTAATGGTCAGAGCCATACGTGAACCACGTTGTGCAGCTTCGTAATTGCTCCAGTAACCCACCAGCAGGAAGGAGGAAATACTGGTCAGTTCCCAAAAAATAAGCAGTAAAATTAAATTGTTAGAAAGAGAGATCCCGAGCATGGAGGCCATGAACAGCATCAGCAGAAGATAGAGTTTGCTTAGAGAATTTCTAGGATTTAAATAATAATAGGCATAAATATAAATCAGCGTTCCGATCCCGCTAATCAGCAAGCAAAACAACAGGCCTAAGGCATCCAGACGAAAGCTTAAGTCAATGCCTAACTGGGGTAACCAGGCCCAGCTTTGTGTCATTGTTCCGCCATTAAACACATCTTTGGCTTGCAGCAGTAACAGGGTCAGACTACTCAGGCTGACCCCTAAGGCGGCTAAAGCCGTTAGCCCGCGTGAAAATTTCAGCCACGAGACAAGGGTTGTGCCCAGTACTAACGGTAACAAGATAATAATCGGTAGCACACTCATATCCAAAGTCGTGAGTTAGGCTATAAATACCTAAGCGTGAATCTTATCTTCCAAGGATTACAGGAATGCAAAGAACAATCCAAACTTCTCAATCTTGAAAGCCGGTTTGAGTTAAAAAATGAAAAACAAGCTGTGTTGCGCAACCTGTAAAAAAGTCATAGTAGAATCGGATTTTACTATTAAACTTTAAATATACATGATCTTATTGCATGAGTAAAACAACATCAATTATTTTTGCGCGCACAATCGGGTTTGTTAACATTTCATAAATACTTGCCTGACTTATTATACGCCCCTCCATGCTTGAGGGGCGTAGCGTGTTTAGCTAGATGCAATACTAAACAGGATTTTTTAAAGAGATACTGAGTATTTTCGAATACCATTCAAATTGTTGTGTCAGGAGATAGGATGAGAGGACGATGTATCATCCTGCTGTTGCATTAAGTGCAATAATTCTGCTTGTTGTTCTGGCGTTAAATGTTGCTGGATCTGCTCTAGCAGGCTTTGTGGGGTCATGTTTTCTGATTCAGGCTCAGTTAAGGCATCGGCTTCAATCACTTCCTCATTAAACACCAGATTTTCATAAATCGTGTCAAACTTTTCCTGTAACGGCTGTAGCTGCATATCAAACAGCTGCTTATGTTCCAGTTTTAAACATTGATATTCCACTGCATGTTCCAGTAATTCCATGCGGTTGCCGGTAGCAACAATTTGCAGGCGCGGAAACGCCTGATGCAGGCGCTGCAAAATCACTTGCGAGGTATTTTGATCCAGCTGGTGGTCAATGGCATCAATCAGCAAAATACCGTCGCCTTCCAGACAGGGATATAAACTTTTGGGATTGAGCAGGCACAAACGCCGTACAATATCTCCCACCAAGGCGATCCAGTTTTTAACACTGTTGGAAAGTTGCTGATAGAGCATGGTTTTTCCCGCATAACTCACCAGCAGTTGCAATTTAGGCTGATACTGCACATAAATATCTTCAAAATTGGGAAGAACAGTGCTCAAAGCCTGTTTTAAAGCGTCCAGACTCGGCGAGTTCATTTGCTTTTGGGCATGGACCAATTGTTGTAAAAAATCTTTGTCTTTATTTTTCTGGATGGACGAATTGGTAATGAGCTGCTGAAACAGCTGCGCAATTTGGGCATTTTCAATATCGCTGATTTCACGAAACCATTCAAAGAAACGGCTAAAGGTGGTATAGGGAATGCTGGAAATTTCATAGGCATGTGAAGTCTGAAACACCACCGGATTATTTTTGCTCTGAATATTCATTTCATGGACAAAGCGTTCTGCTGGGTAATAGGCAATGAGCGGTAAGCCTTGCTGCTGATCGTGCTTCAGCGCGTTATGATAGAGTTCCACCAGATTGTCTAATTGCTGGGTTTCGGCTTTGCTGGTGCCAATGCCATGACTATTTAAAGTTTTATAAATCTGCCAGTCACACGTCGTCAGGGTCTTGTCTCCAGCTTCGCTAGAGGCATTTAAAGTCCCAATATCTGGAGGAATCTGAACCCGAATATCAATTTTGGATTGCAGGCGGGTAAACATGATGTCCTGATCCTGCATGACCACACCGGCAGCACGCGAGTCTTTATAACGGGCTGCAAACCAGGTGAGTGCCTGATAGGTGAATTTTAAAATGCCGGTTTTACCGGAGCTTTGATCGCCCAGAATCAGAGTGATGGGTTTGTCACTAAATTTCAGCTTGAGATCGGCAAAATGAAGTGCGTGTTTGAGTTGAATGGAGTCAATTTTCATAAAACACCTGCCTTGCAGCTAAAGCGAAACTTATTCTCCCACAGCTTTACGCAGCGAGACCGGCATTTGCTTTTTCAGCTGTTGTACCAGATCGTAAATGTGGTGAATATTTAAACTTACTTTAGCACGTGTACAGGCCACGTAAAGTAATCGTAACTCTTCGTCACTAATTTTATGGTCTTTTTCATTAACCTTAAACTGATAGTCATCTTCGATATGCACACGGTCCCATTCCAGGCCTTTGGCTTTGTGTGCGGTCGAAATAATGTAGTCAGCCTGTTCAATCGGGGTGATTTTGGCCAAGGCTCTTTTTAGTGGATCGGTTCCGTGATCATCCACCAGTTTGACCAGCGGTTTAATGTCACTGCCATCATTGGTTTCACAGTATTCATGCACGTCGTGCCAGGAATTAAACCAAGCCAGTTCCGGTACATCGGTGACCCGACGGCCCTGTTTTAGCATGCTGGCAGCATCGACAAAACGGTTTAGTCTGACATGATCGGCCTGCAAGCTGACTTTGTCGCCATGCACCAGTCCGGAAAGTAGCAATTCCATCGCGCGGGCATTGGTGCGGCACAAAATAGCATCACGCTGTTTGGTGTGCGGTTTATTCACCACTTTAGAATTCAGTAACGGATTGCCGAGCAAGGGTACGGTTTCATTTAATGCACCTAAAATGGCGTTGGCATTTAAGGCAATCTCTTCACCAAAACGGAACGAGGTGGTCAGGCGTGATTCAGGCAGTGGCAATTGTTGCATGGCATTAACAGCACCGCGCCAAGCATAAATTTGTTGATGGGCATCGCCGACATAAATCACCTGGGTATTTCTTTGACGCAGCAAAATACCCAACATCAGTGGGTCGGCATCTTGTGCTTCATCAAACAATACATAGTCTGCAGGAATATTCGGTTCAGACAAGGCCCAAAGTTTCAGATAAATATCATGCCCTATACCGGCTTGATGATCGGGATCAATCGACTCTAGCCAGCGCCGTTCAATGGCCGGATAAAGATGCTTCTGCAACTCTTCAATATCGTCCGGATGCAACCAGCTCGGTGCCTGCAGATGTCGCGGTGCCGGATATTGCGAACTGGTCGAGCAGAAATAGCTGACGGCATTGGCCACCAGACTGGCGAGACGCGACGGCATCATGACATATTTTTCATAACGTCCGCCCATCATTCGGCGCAGGGTAATCGGTTGTAGCCGGTATTCCTTGGCAATAAAGCTCGGACTTAAACGCGGCAAGCGAAGTTTGTCGGTGACACCGCGTGGCACACTGCGAAAAGCCAGCGAGTGAAAGGTTCGACAGTCGACATTGCGATGAAATTTACTTTGTGCTTCTGCTGCAATGGCTTTGTTAAATGCCAGATACATGCCACGCCGTTCTGGCATGGCATCGCTGATCATTTGCAGGGTGGTGGTTTTACCTGTGCCAGCATAGGCAATCACTTTGAAGGAATTGCCCAGACGCGCATTATCTATAGCAAGCGCTTGCTCGTAGGTGGGATTGGGCTTTTTAGATACTGACACGGTAAAAAGACTGAATTAATGCTGACGATTGGCTTTTTCCACCAGGCCAGACAGGCCTTGGCGACGAGCCAGCTCGTTTAATACCAGTTGTGGGTCGAGGTCGAAATAACCCAGCATCACAATGGTGTGGAACCATAAATCGGCAACTTCGTAAATCAGGTCGTTTTTATTGTCTGTATTGGCTTCAGATTTAAAATCTTTGGCTGCGATGATGGTTTCAACGCTTTCTTCACCGACTTTTTCCAGAATTTTATTCAAGCCTTTGTGATACAGCTTGGCGACATAAGATGAATCCGGGTCGGCTTTTTTGCGCTCTGCCATCATCTGGCCCAAATAGTCCAGAACTTCGACTTGTTCAGACTGGGCAGTCGAGGCATTCATGGCCAGAGTATGTGGATTGGTTGATTTTTCAGCATAAATCTGACTCGGATCTTTCAACTGTGCATCGACAATTTCCCAGCCATTTGCGGTCAATTTGCGGTAGAAACATGATTCACGACCAGTATGACAGGCAATACCGCCGTGCTGTTCAATCTGCAACACAATCACGTCGGCATCACAGTCCAGACGGATTTCATGCACAGTCTGAAAATGACCGGATTCTTCACCCTTGTGCCATAACTTGTTGCGTGAACGGGAGAAATATACCGCCTGATTTTTTTCTGCAGTTAAAGCCAAAGCCTCACGGTTCATCCAGGCCACCATCAGGACACGTCCGCTTTGATGATGCTGGGCAATGGCAGGGATCAGACCTTGTTCGTTAAATTTTACTTCATCGAGCCATTGCGCGTTGTTCATGAGAATTTCACCAAAAATATGTTCAAAATGGAAAACAGCGAATCAAAATCGCAGCTGTATAGTGTACGTGATTAGCGACTGTTTGAGAAAAAAATATACGCATGAACCTTTTGATTTCTGATTCAAGAGGTTCAGGTGCTTTATTCACCCAAGATTTTATAATATTCCAAGCATAGGAAAATAAACCGGTTCACTTAATCAAGCACCTATAGTTTTTCCTCTACTTGCTTTTATAAATCCTGCATCAGCTGCGGAAAGTTCTGTTTTTCCACCATTTCCAAAAACTCATCCCCCATGCGCTGGCTTTCAGCTATCGACTGATTCCACATTTGAATCCGCTGTTTCTGGTCCAGCCCTTTTAGAGTGAAATCTTTACGATCTGGCAAGCGGCCGAGCGGTAAGGACTGTAAATATTCGATTGAGGGGGAAAGCAATAAAGTGCGTGCCTGATTTTCCGGATTAGCCTTGCGATTTTTCAACATTTTGTCAAACCAGCCCGGAGTAATGCTGTCGCTAAAATGCGGATACAGCACAATGCCCTGACTCTGAAACGGCAGATCAAGGTGATAATCAATTAAACCGCCATCACGGTAACTGCCTTTCGGGGCATCGGGAATATCACGGATTGCAGCCATCACTCCGGGAATAGAAGCTGAAGCCATTAACCAAGAGGTGACATTACTGAGATTTAAAGGCTGATAATGCGTGGTAAAATCATCATCGATTTTAAATTGTTTCCCCATTTCCGGTTGGCTGATCACCCGCTGCATAAACAGACGGTTGTGCTTGCGTGCCAAGGCATTGCTGCCAATAATGCCGACCACCGATGCCATTAACGGCAGGGATCTGTCACTCTGGAAAATGTGCTGGGCTTTGACCGAGATGACGGTCAGGTGATAGTCGGGATGCTCAACCAGTTGCTGTTCTTTGCCTTGCACCAGATTGAGCAGCATGTCGCGGCAAATATTACCGACTTCCTGACGGGTCATTTTTTTATGGAAATACAGGTGGGTATAAAGCTCTGCAAGGCGCTCAGTCCCTTCTTTTGCGCCCCAGGCCGCAATACTGGCAAAACGCCAGCTGCCAATGGATGAGCCAATCAGGGTTCTGCGCTGTGGTGCCTGCGCAAGGAAATCGCCAAAAATGGCTTGATCGAGGCCTTGAATGCCTAAGCCTTTGGGACCACCTGCAGCACCGGGAACAATATCGACAAAATTTGCCTGTAAGCCTTCTTTTTCAATCAGTTGACGTGCCAATTTGCCAGCACGGATATTTAATGAAACAGGGCGTTTTTGCAAGATTTGCGTCATGATCTATTATTCAATCTACAGGTGTGCAATTATTTTAATCTTCCATACAGAAGCAACAATGGCGAGATTATTCAGTGAATGACTGATCAGTCAGTAAAATAAAAAAATCCGCATCTCCTGTAAAGCTGCGGATTGATAAACGGTTTTTTTTAAGGGCTTTAAGCCTAGAACATACGGATATTGAGCCCTAAAGAAGCCAGTCCATAACGTTTGTCTAAACGTGATGCCGTGACTCCATTATAGAGAAAAGGAATATTGCCAACAAAGTTGTTCTGATAGATTTCACCCTGTAAGAAAGCAGTGATCTGTGGCGTAAAATCGTAGCTGAATTTTATGCCAAGGGTATGATTGTCTTTAATCGCTGCGTTGCCAAAATTGCTCACGCGGTCATCAATTTTATCGCGCCATAAACGCTGATATTGATAGGCAATTTGGCTTTCAAACTGTTTATAGCGCCAGTTCCATGAGCCGCCTAGGCCCGTATAATAGCTATCGTAATTCAGGTCTTTCTCGATATCAAAACCAAACTCGTTGGCATTGCCTTGTAGGCTAAGTTCGGTAGCTATAGGGCAGGGTGCTGCCAATTTTGCGGCATATTGATTACTGTTATTGACTGAGATGTCCATTAAGCAGCCTGCTAGCTCTGCCTGAAGGTCAACACTGCTGACTTTGACTTTGCTATAACCTACACTGGCAAAAGCATTGAGCTGGTTCATCGGATCCAGTTTGCGCGAGAAAATGGCATCGAGCTGTAGCTGAAGGTCTTCTGGGCTGTGTACCTGAACCTGATTGAAGGTTTGCTGATTCACCAAGGTTGGACTGGATTTGGATAGGGTGTCTGCAGTATTACCCCATACACTGGCACGGAAACTTAATGCATCACGCTTTTTGAGCTGTAGTGCCGGCGTGTAGCGCACAGCCAGCAAGGCACTGTCAATTTCGTTGCTATCCTGGCGGTATTCAATTTCACGCTGCCAGTAGCTCGCTTCAATGGACCACTGGGGATTCAGTTCATACTGACCAGACAAATGAAAACCTTGGTAATCTCCAGCTGAGCTATCGTTGACCCCTTCGCTTTCACGCATATTAAAGATATCAATGCTGTCATTGACTGCGTCCACGGCAAGATCTATTTGCAGTGTAGAAGCAGGAGCATTAAAGTTTTTTGCATGTAGGTACGGATCATTCGGGGCAGCGTAGGCAACAGCGGTACCACCTAAAAATAATCCCAGAATGGTGGATGTTTTTTTCATGTTTTTTCCAGATGATAAAAAAGAGCTGCTTTGCAGCAGCTCTTTAGTTTCAATTATTGCGTTACCTTAAATTTAGCCGATACGCCTGATCCATCAGTTGTACCTAAAGTATATTTAGATGCAACAGCAAGACTGCCATTGTTAATGGCAATAACCGGCGCTACTTTAATGACTGCAGTCACGGTAACCGTGTCACCTTTTAAGCTAAAGCTATTGAGTTGAGATGCTAAAACTGGAACGAGTGAGCCTAAAGTTGTTGTATTTAATGCAACTTTATTGTTGCTCAGAACACTTTGTGAAGTACCAATTGGAAAAGTACCCTTTAAAGAACTGATTGTTGAATCAACACTAATTTGAGACCCTGCTGGAATGATAGCTTCAGTTAATGTACCGGCGTTAAATTTAAGATTTAATTGATTCGCAGAAATGGTCACAGCTTGTGTATTAGTACTGATGCGTAAAGCTGCTGTAGCAATAACTGGGCTAGCTGTTGTTGCATATGTACCTTGAGAAGTGATACCCACCAAAAGGTTATTTAAACTTGTTACTTGAATAGGGGTAGTGAGTGAAGCATTTAGTTCTGTAATCGTTTTGTCCTGACTCTGTACACTAAAACCATTCAATTCTAAATAGTCTGCATAGAACTGATTGGCTTTTTCAACAGTTTCTTTAATTTCAGCAGGGAGCGTTATATTAGCAGCTTGTTCAAGCTGTGTAAGTGCTGTAGTCACTCCAGAGCTATTATCTTCAGCAACAGCTGCACTGATTGCCTGAAGTGAACTTGCAACTTGCGCAGGTGTTTGAATTAGCACATCCACTAAAGCTGTAACCGTTTTTTCAGCAGCAACAGATGATTTTGCTTCAACCACAGCAGTTTGTGTCGCTGTTTTAATACTGTCAGTACCTGCACTGAATGTTGCAGCAGGTACATTTTGAATCGCAGTTTCTACAGATTGAACATTGCTTGAAATGACTTCAGCACTTAACGCTGAAAGGTTGGTTTTTACATTTGCCAAGTTTGCCGCGGTCTCGGCTGGTAAATCTTCTTTTACTGCTTCTACGGTTGCAGAAATTGCAGCTGTGATGGTCGCGGTACTAGTCAATGTATTTTCTGAAGCCGGAGCTGTAGACAATGCAGCTTGTAATGCAGAAAATGCTACAGTATTTAAGTCCGCTTGAGTGGTGCTACCGCCTAGAGATGTTACAACGGCTTGAATTTGTTCAACCATTTGTTGCACTGCAACAGTTTTGGCATAGACTTCCTGATCTTTCATTGGATCAATTGACAGTAAATCTTTATCTGCTAAGCCCAAAGCCGTTGCAATTTGTTGCGTTGCTTCTTCAGGTGTAGTAGCACCCGCTGCGATACTGGCTTGAATGAGTGTAGTAATTGGTGAAACTACAATGGTATTTTGCTCATTTGATGTACGTTTTGGCGCTTTAATTTCTCCAGTAAACGGTAAATCTGTTGCTGTATCGATACCACCAGTGACAGTTACAGGACTTGATGTACAGCCCTGAGGGAAGGTGAATGTACCGTCACTTTTTGTTGTTGTGGTAGCATTATTACATTCAGTGAAAGTGACTGTAGCACCTGCTAGTGGCCCATCTACAGCCAGACCGTTAATAGTGGGTGCAGCAGGTGTAGACGAACTACTTCCCCCACCGCCACAAGCCGCCAATAATGAAGTTGCAATTGCTAATGTTGTTAGTTTAAAAGTTCGATTAAACATAGTATTCCCTAAAGCCTAAGTTTTAGTTATGAGTCATGCTTTACTTTATAACAAAAAAATGGTTAAAAAATAAGTGAAAAAAACACCTAAATTGAACTAAATGCAACAAATCATTATGAAATAATACTTGAATAATTTATTGATAAATTAATAAAAACTCAGCCCTCATATAAGTGGGCTGATATTATTTTTGAATTGGAATCTTATTTCGCAATTCGCCAGACAGCCAGCAAGCTCGCAAGTATGATCAGAATAATAGATACATACCACGGCGCAATAATCGCAATCGACAGCAATATCGCCATGATACTGCCAAACATCCAGCTACGTTTTTGCTGATGTTCCATTTGCAGACGCATGCTTTGCAGTTCATGCAATTGTTTGGAATGCCAGGCAGACTGGTTTTTTAAACCATTCAGGCTGTCAATCATCAGGCTTGGTAAATCTTGTGCACCCAGCAGAAGGTCTGGAATTTGCTGACCAATTTCCTTCATGTTTTTCACTGGATTCATATTGGCTTTAATCCAGTCGGTCAGGATAGGTTTAGCCAGTTTCCAGATATCAAGATCTGGATAGAGGTCAGTGCCCAAACCTTCCACATGCACCAGTGTTTTGAGCAACAACATTAATTGTGGTGGAATTTCCAGATGGAAACGACGGGCGATATCCATCACTTGAATCAGGATGCCGGCAAAGTCCAACTCGCTCATCGGTTTTGATACCATTGGACCTACGGTGCGACGCATTTCACGGGCCAGAGCATCCTGATCGGTACCCGGTGGAATCCAGCCAGCTTGGTGCACAATCTGAATCAGCTGCATAAAATTGCTGTTCATGACCGCAAGTAACATGCGTGCTACGGTCATCTGGTCATGCTTGGAGAGCTCACCCATAATCGCGCAGTCCAGCGCAATAAAGCGTGGATTGGCGGGATTAATGGTTTCGACAAATACATTACCGGGATGCATGTCGGCATGGAAAAAGTTGTCACGGAACACCTGAGTGAAGAAAATGGTCAGACCTTTTTCTGCCAGGTCCGCACGATTCATCCCCATGCGGTCAAAGGTCGCAGTATCGGAAATCGGAACACCGGTGATGCGTTCAGCCACCATCACATCTTTGCTGTCCATATACACTTCAGGCACATACATCATGCTTGAGCCAGTAAAATAATGGCGCATACGGCGGGTGTTGTCAGCTTCTAGAGTCAAATCCAGCTCATTTAAAATGATCTGACGATAGTCCTGAATAATTTCCGATAAATGCAGGGCACGTGCGGCTTCCAGACGTTTTTCCAGCGCTGCTCCCAGCCAGTCCAGAATTTCAAAATCTTGCAGAATTTGAGTGCGAATGTCGGGACGGGTGACTTTCACCACCACTTCGCGGCCATCATGCAGGGCAGCCGTATGGACTTGTGCAATGGACGCTGCGGCAAGCGGTTGTTCATCAAAACGTGCAAACAAGGTATTTACATCGGCTTTTAGTGATTGCTGAATTCGTGTTTTAGCCACATTGCTATCAAAGGGTTTGACCCGGTCTTGCAATAAGACCAGTTGCTGTAAAACTTCAGGTGGCATCAGGTCGCGACGGGTAGAAAGCAGCTGTCCCAATTTAATTGCCAGCGGTCCCATTTCCTCTAGCGCTTCTTTCAGCTTAAGCGGATTTTTACGCTCACGACTGGACCATGCCGCAGGGTGCATGCGAATGAAACTTAAAGCATGACGGGCTTTTTCCGGTAATTCTTCCGCAGGAAACAACGTGTCGAGTCTATAGTGCGCGGCGATGCGCCAAAGTCCGAGTAAACGTGAAACGTGCGGAATCATAAATGTAATTACCTAGTCTTGAGATGAAGCGGGTGTATCTGAATCGGCATCAATCTGTGCCTGAAGCTGTTGAATCTTGGCTTCAGCACGGTCTAAATTTTGATTGAAAATTCGGGTATCTTGTTGCAGATCGTCCATTTGCCAACGTGCAGCAAATAAACCTGTATCTTCTTTTAACGCATCTTCAGCAAAGAATAAATAACTTTCTAAGGAACGTTTTAAATGTTTTGGTGCCAGCTGGATTTTACCCAGTTCATGAGCAAGGGCAGGGCCAATCCACGGACTTAAATGTGCAGCCAAATCCGGTTCAGCCTGTTGTAGAATGCGTTGAATATCCTGCAACAGGTGATAGTCACCCTGCAGCGGAATATTGCCTACATCATCTGCCAGCAGCAGTTTGATTAGCTCAACCACATTTTTAACCTGTAAGGTTGCGGTGGCTGGCATAGATGTTTGTTGCGGGTCAAACGGGCGTTGCTCAAAAATGGACGGACGTTCTGCCTGACCGGTGACGGTCGGTTCTAGGCGCACTTTATTTTCGTCAAAGAATACATCGACAGACAGTTGCGGTGAATCAATCACCACCCGCAGCATCTTGCCTTGCAACTGATTCAGCTGGATGCGGGTAATGGCATCCAGATCAATCACATGATGAATTAACCGTTCAACTGCACCCAGTGCCAGAATCGACCACATAGTA
Source organism: Acinetobacter sp. YH01022 (assembly GCF_013420235.1). Taxonomy (NCBI): domain Bacteria; kingdom Pseudomonadati; phylum Pseudomonadota; class Gammaproteobacteria; order Moraxellales; family Moraxellaceae; genus Acinetobacter; species Acinetobacter sp. YH01022. The sequence continues at coordinate 101,797 of NZ_VOYP01000002.1, forward strand.
TAAAACCTTAAAGTTTAAAGCCGCGGTGAACCGCCACAATACCACCCGTCAGGTTGTGGTAATCACAGTTCTGGAAGCCGGCATTTTCCATCATCCCTTTTAAGGTACGTTGGTCCGGATGCATACGGATGGATTCGGCTAAATATTTATAACTTTCAGAATCGTTGGCAATAATTTTACCCATGATCGGTAAAGCCGTGAATGAATACAGGTCATACAGTTTAGAGAATGGCTCAAACACCGGTTTAGAGAATTCAAGTACCAGCAAACGGCCACCTGGCTTAAGCACGCGGTACATGGCAGCCAGCGCAGCATCTTTATCGGTCACGTTACGTAAACCGAAGCTGATGGTGAGCAAGTCAAAACTGTTGTCTGCAAATGGTTCCAGTGTTTCAGCATTGGCCAAAACGAAGTCTACATTGGTACAGCCAGCATCAGTCAGGCGGTCACGACCGACGTTCAGCATCGATTCGTTAATGTCAGACAAGACTACATGACCGGTAGGACCGACTTCACGGCTAAAGACTTTGGCCAGGTCCCCTGTACCGCCGGCAATATCCAGCACATGCTGACCACGACGTACGCCCGACATATTAATGGCAAAACGTTTCCAGAGACGGTGAATACCGAAAGACATCAAGTCATTCATGATGTCGTATTTGCTGGCAACCGAATGGAAAACTTCAGCCACTTTCTGGGCTTTATCTTCACTGCTGACGGTCTGATAACCGAAGTGCGTAGTCGGACCGACATTACCGGTATTGGCACCACGAGGCAGATTGTATTTAGGAACTGAACCGCTCACTGGCGTATCGGTTAACTGTTGTTGTAAAGATTGTTGCTGACCTTGTGCAGTGCCTTGTGGAAGAGGCTCAGTTAAGAAAGGACTCACTTTGTCTGTATTTTGTGCCGGCTCAGGGGTAGAGGGAGGCGTTTGCTTTTCGTTAGACATTAGAGTCACTCCTAACATAAAAATAGGGTTAATGTTGCAGTGCTTGCATGATGACAGATTCTAGGACGTTGTACAGCAATCTGCATGCAATTGTTATGAATAATATACATAAAATCTGCTCTGTGTTTTTATTCACTGCGCAATTTGTTATTTCCATCACAACATAATTTACTGAAACGGGTGAGGATCGCCTGCGTGAACCTTATGGATAATCTGACGTTCAACCGCGGTAAAATCCTTCACGAATTTCTCAGCTGACTTTAACGGTTTCATGGCCAAAAAGCCATCCTGCATAAATTCATACATGATGTTGAAATTATATTTGCTGGCTGCCCCCTTACACATTTTAAATGCAGTCTGAACCATAAACGAGCGCATGTATTTATCCAGGCTAAAACCCAGCTGGTCGAGTAAATCCAGCTGTTTTAAACGAGGCTGCCCCTGATCGAGTTTTAGATAAGTCAAACGCATCATCTCATCGTTTAGAGCTTCGTGCGGATGATAATCTTCAAGGAGCTGCATGGCCACCTGTTCATCCAGCTGTACCGCCAAAATGGCTAAAGATACCCCTGATGTGCCTGTTTTCACCGCATTTTCAGGAATCAGCTTTTCAGCCTTGTGTGCATATTTCATCAAGCGGGCAATCTGCTCAGCCAGTGCGTCAAAATCTGGACCGCCATAGAGACGATTGAGAAAATACTCTGACATCAATACATTCTGCTTTTCAGCAAACTGTTTACTATGGGTGGCCTGCATGCGCTGTTTTTGCCAGGCCTGTACATCTTGCAGGCGCCGAAAAATGTCAGGATTTTGATGATAATTCAATTGATAATACAATTCTAAAAGATCATCCAATGCAGCCAGTTTAGACATGCTGTGTCTCTATTATTTTTTAGATGGCTAAATATTAGAGCGAGACGGGCAAAGTCGCTATGACAAACAGCAAGAAAAATGGTTTAAATTAAGTCAGTTTGCCGGGAATCGCAGCAATTCTGAGCAACATAAACACTATGTGGTCAAATTTAGTCTAGGATTATGCTTGAATAGACTGAAATTTAGAAAAAAGGATAGGGGAAAAGATGACACTGAAAAAAACAAAAAATCTGCTGCTGGATGAAGATGAACTTTCCCTGAATTTGATTGAAGCACAATATCAGTTAAGAAATACCCGTGGTCAGAGTAATGCCAAAAGCGTACTGGTGCTGGTCAATGGCATTGAACTGGCTGGAAAGGGCGAGGCGGTGAAGCAGCTGCGTGAATGGGTCGATCCGCGTTATTTACTGGTTAAGGCTGATGCCGCCAACATGTTCAATAACACACAGACTTACTGGCAGCCGTATGCAAGCTTTATTCCTGCCGAAGGCCAGCTCATGGTGTTATTTGGCAACTGGTATAGTGATTTGCTGGCCACCGCCCTGCATGTATCCAAGCCTCTGGATGAATCGCAGTTTGATACCTATATTGCCAATATGCAGGCTTTTGAGCAGGACTTAAAAAATAATCATGTCGATGTGGTGAAGGTCTGGTTTGATCTGTCCTGGAAATCTTTGCAGAAGCGAATGGATAATCTGGATCCCCATGAAGTGCACTGGCATAAATTACATGGTCTGGACTGGCGTAATAAAAAGCAGTACGACAGTTTGCAAAAGCTCAGCCAGCGTTTTACCAAGGATTGGAACATCATTGATTGCGAGGATGAAAAATTACGTAATCAACAATTTGCACAGATCATTTTGGCGGCTATGAAAAACTGTCCGGAGCATTTGAGCGAAGTAGAAACCGAATGGGAACAGGCGCCTGTTCCAGAGTTGTTGCTGCATCCAGAAAATCAGTCCACGACCAAAGAAGACTATAAAAAAGAGCTGAAAGAACTATCGGTAAAAGTGGCCGAGGCGCTACGTTTTGATGACCGTAAAGCCATTATTGTATTTGAAGGTATGGATGCGGCAGGCAAGGGCGGTACCATCAAACGGCTGGTGAAAAATCTTGATCCGCGGGAATATGACATTCATAGTATTTCGGCTCCTGAACGATATGAGATGCGTCATCCGTATTTGTGGCGTTTCTGGACCAAGTTGCAGACTGATGAAGACATCCGGATTTTTGACCGTTCCTGGTATGGACGGGTGCTGGTGGAACGCGTGGAGGGACTGGTCAGTGAGCATGCGTGGCAGCGGGCGTATGATGAAATTAACCGCTTTGAAAGGGATCTGGCCAATAGTCAAACTGTAGTGATCAAATTCTGGCTGGCGATTAGCAAGGATGAGCAGGCCGCCCGTTTTAAAGCCCGTGAAGAGACGCCAAACAAACGCTTTAAAATCACTCCAGAGGATTGGCGCAATCGGGAAAAATGGGATGCTTATTTGGATGCAGCTGCGGATATGTTCGAACATACCAGCACCACTTATGCACCGTGGCATATTATTGCCAACGATGACAAAAATACCGCACGTTTAGAAATATTAAGAACCATTTTAAAGCAGCTGAGAACCAATTAGGTTCTCAGCTGCAAGCGGAATTTTTTATTAATAGAGCGAGGGATGATTAACTCGCCGCTTGGGCTTGCTGTTTTTGTTGAATCCCTTTGGCAATTTTGTAACAGTCTTCTACGTGAGCTTCGGCGACTTTCTTCATCACAATGTAGCCTAAACTTGCAGCAACAAGTTGACCACCTAGCGGAATAAATTTAGTCACCTGTTTGGTGATGACCTTTGCTACCACATTGTTGAGGGATTTTTTCACTGCGGTACGTGCCACCACCAGGCCGGAAAATTCTACCCCCCGTTTACGCAGTTCATGCCAGTGTACTTTTTTGGTTTCAGGGTCATAGACACTGATTTGTTCCGGAGCCAAACCAAAACGTGCATTCACTTCCGGAATGAGTTGTGACAAAATTCCGACATCGATGACCACATCCAGAAATGGAACCGGAATGACGGCTGCACCTGCAGAACAGTAAGCACGTTTTTTGACAAGTTCCAGGCATTCTGCCCGAATGCTTTCCAAGTCTAACTGAGGATCGATTGCGTCTGGAATTTTATCTATTTTCATCATGTAAATACCTTAAATTTTGTGTTATTTGTTCTATTCAACCATCATTAAGGTGTGAATTTCAAAGCCTTTTTAAAGCTAATGTGCAGTTAAAACTGACATAGACAGACGCCGTTGTATAGTAAATAATCTTTATGCTTTTGTAGGCGTTTCATTTTTTAAAAAATATTGGGGTAATGCAGTCATGGCCATTCATGTGATTCAAAGTCAGCGTATAGACGTGCTGGTGCACGCCATGCTGACGACCGTGAATAAGCCTGCCACAACACCTTTTCAGGTGCTGCAAACTCAACACTTTATTGTGCCGTCGCATGCGGTTGAAGCCTGGCTGACCCAAAAGCTGGCAGAGCAAAAAGGCATCAGTGCCAATACCCAGTTTCATCACCGGATTCGTGGTTTCCAATGGTCAGCCTATCAATGGGTGCTGGTCGATCAAAAAGAGCAGGTGCGTAAAGCCAATATTCCACGAATTATTATCAAGTGGCGCGTGTTTCAGGCATTAAAAGCCTTTATTCAGGGCGAAAAAAATTCTTTACAGCTTGATCATCCTTTATATTCCATCGTACAGCGGATTTATGACAGCGCCGACCGTTTGGAACAGGGCATTGAAAAGCAGCTGAAAAAGCAGGGCATGCTGTATTGGGTGGCAGAGCAGGTATCACGCCTGTTTAGCCATTACATGGAATATCGCGGCCATTGCCAGAAAAATTGCCCTCCCAATATGTGCAGCTGTCCAACTAACTGGCTGCAGGCTTGGGGACAAAATAAAGAACTTCCGATTGAGGACATGTTCTTTAAAACCAATAGCGACATTTCTGAATTTACCCTGAATCAGGCGCGTGAACTGGAAGCCTGGCAGCGTTGGCTGTGGCAGGAAGTGTTTCATCAGGACTTTGAACAGATGCAGAGTATTGATGCTATGTTCTGGGAAACGCTGGATCATCCTGAGACCCGCAAGGCAGCATTAAAAAAATTGCCACAACAACTGGTAATTTTTACCCTGCTGGATTTGCCTCCCATGCAGCTGGAGTTTTTACGCCGTCTGGGGCAGTACCTTGATATTTATATTCTGCATTACAACCCTTCACAGGAATATTGGGCCGACAGTGTCGATCCGAACTGGAAAGCACGTTACGACCTCAGGGTCAAAGAACGCTTTATTGCGAAAAACCCCAAAGCCAGTGATGCCGACATTGAACAGTTTTTCCAGGAATTTACTTTAAATTTCAATGCAGAACAGCGCGAGTCGCGTCATCCTTTGTTGACCCGTTTTGGCAAGCAGGCGCGTGACCATTTCTCCCTGTTATCGAATTTATCTTCGGGGGAAGATGGGGTCTGGGCAGATGCCTTTATTGATGAATATAAAGCGAATTTACTCGGTAAAATCCAGTCTGATATTTTGTATCTGGTGGAGCCAGAGCAGCATCAATATGTACTGGATGAACAGGATGATTCGATACAAATTCATGTTTGCCATTCCAGTTTGCGCCAGCTGGAAGTGTTAAAAGAACAGCTGATTCACTGGCTGGCACAGGGCACCAAAGAAGCACCGCGTAGACCCAGTGATATTTTGGTGCTCAGCCCAAGCTTAAGCGAGCTTGAACCGCTGATCCGCAGCGTATTTGCACCGCCACCCAGCGAACGTGACCTGATTCAGCATAAAGCCGGCAGCAGTCATCAACTGTCCAAAGACAGTGTATATCTGCCCATTCAAATTGCCGGTGTGGCACAACTGGATGCGTTGAATGCTTGGCGAGCGGTACTGGGCCGGATTGAACTGATTCAGGGGCGTTTCAGTATTGAAGATTTTGCCGACTGGCTGAGTTTAAGCGCGACCCAGCAGCGTTACAGTCTGGACGTCAATGCCATTGAACGCATTACGGAATTGCTGATTGCTGCCGGTTTTAAACGCGGACTGGATGCCGAGCATTTAAAGCGTAGCCTGTGCGAAGGCGATGAAGACTATCGTTTTAGTTTTAAATTTGCGCTCGACCGTTTGGCCTTGGGGATTGCCATTCCTGAGCATCGCCTGTTTCAGGGCACGCTCAGTTTTGCCCAGGTCCTGCCCAGCGATTTTGAGCTGATTGGCAAGCTGATCCAGATTTATCAGGATTTTGACGCGCGCCGGGACTGGATGATTGCGCATGAGCAAGGACAAAATGTCCCTGTAGAGCAGTGGCTAAAACGCCTGATGCAGGATCTTGCCGAGTTTGAAGAAACTGGCGTCGAGTCATTATCGACCGTGTATAAAATCATTAAAAAACAGGAACGAATGCTGACACTGGCCAGTTTCTACGATGAGCACGATCATCATGCCTTGCGCAGTTTAAGCCTGCCTCTGCCTTATCTGTTGGCAGAAATTAATAACACCTTGGAAATGCAGCTGGACCATGCTGAACCGACCGGGCAGATTACTTTTAGCCAGATCGGGCAGATTCGTCCTGTGCCGTATAAGCTGATTGTGATGTTGGGACTGGACAGTGGTAAGTTTCCCAATCGTAGCCAGCATTTACCTTTTGATTTGATGGATTTGCTCAAACCGCAGCTCGGCGACCGTTCCCGTCTGGAAGATGATCAGGGGGCATTTTTAGATCACTTGCTATTGGCGCAGGACAATCTGTGGCTGTTTTATAACGGCTTCGACATTAATGATGGTGAAGTGCGTGATCCATCCACCGTGGTGCAGGAACTGGTACAGCATCTGGCCTATATTGTGCAGAACAAAAGGCCTGATGCGGAAGCCGATGAAACGGTAATCATCAGCGGTGTAGAGGTGCCTGAACAACTACGCTCGCTGTATCATGTGCATCCCTTATTACCTTTTGATCCACTGGGCTTTGAAGCGGCCCGCCCGGTACGTTATCAGGATCAGTGGTTCTGTGTAGCGGGACAGATTCGGCATGCCACCGGACAGCGTTCATCTTGGGTGAATACGCCTTATCAGGATCTGCAGCAGGATGTCTTGGTGCTGGACAGTCATCAATGGATTCAGGATGTGACGTTTCCGGCACGTTTATATTTAAAAACCTTGGGGGTGGAAAACCTGCGCCCTGAAGATCTGCCTGCGGTACAGGAACCTTTGTTGCTGGATGGTTTGGGGCGTTATGCCGTGCGCCAGTTCCTGCAAAAACAGGAGGGTACGGCACAGCCTGAATTGCTGATGGATCAGCTGCCAATAGGCAAACTGCAACACAGCAGCTGGCAAATGAGTCTGGTTGAACAGCAGCATTTAAAAGACCGCTTGCTGAAATATGCCCCTGAAGTGACCCCGACCACGCAGCAGGTGTGGAAGGTCAATGATCATGTGTATATGAACATTCATTTGCCGAAAAATAGCGCAGAAAAATGGGTCAGTCTGGATGCCTCAAGCGCGCGTGCCAAGCGCCGTGCCAAAGTCTGGCTGGAATATCTGCTCTGGCTAGGTTATCTGAATCTGGGGGATGGTGGCGAAAAACTGGCGCGGATTGTGGTGTTTAGTGACCGGACCATCTTGTGTCATGGCGTGACATCCAATAAAGCCCGTGAATGGCTGGATCACTGGATGGCTGCATGGAAATATGGACAAAGCCAGCCGCTGGTGTTGCCTGCGGCCTTGCTGCTTAAAATTGCTGAGAAAGATAAACAGCATAACTGGCAAGCCAATGAGCAGAACCAGATGTGCATTGACGATATGGATGTGATCTATAAAGACTGGCATGAAGATGGTAAGTTCAGCGGCTTTTCTGTGGCGGATAATGAAGCCACCAAAATGCACCGTGACTGGCAGTTTATTTTACAGGAACAGGATGCAACCGCATTGCTGGAAGATGCCTGCGCACAATTTTCCTATCAGCTCTATCAACCGGTGTTTATGCATCAACAGGCTATTGAAGAATAAAAAAGAATATGAATTCTCCCCAAATATTAACTCAAATGTCTTTTAATCCGATTGTGGATATGCAATTCCAGGGCCTGCACTGGATTGAAGCTTCGGCCGGTACTGGCAAGACCTTTACCCTGTCCAGTCTGATGGTGCGGATTTTTCTTGGGCCATATCTGCCCAATCAGGTGATTGCCACCACCTTTACCCGTGCCGCTGCAGCAGAACTGAAAAACCGGATCCGGGCACGTCTGGTGGAAACCTTGCGTTATTTTGAACGCTGTCAGACCCTGACCGAGACTGAAATTCATGCCAAAATTGCCGCTGAAACAGACCCCTTATTTCAAAAGGTGCTGAGTGACTATGCTACGCGAGTGGATTTTGCCCGTGAGCGTTTAAAACTGGTGATTGACCAGCTGGATGAACTGTTTGTCGGTACATTGGATAGCTTTAGCCAAAAGCTGTTGCGCGAGTTTTCCTTTGAAAGTGGCAAAATTGAACGGGCCGATATTACCGATGATGCCAAAAGTTATACCTATCAACTGATTCATGATGTGCTGCGTGAATGGATTCAGTTGCAGCCACAAAATGTGGTGGACTATTTGCTACTGAATCAAAAGCTGAAGTCACAGGAAGCTTATGTGCCAGTAGTGGAAAATAGCCTGAACTTTGCTTCGGCACAGTTTCAGGAAGTGCAGGCGCCCGAGCTGGATTTAAAGCAGTTTGAGCAGTTGGTGGATGAGTTTATCCAGCTGGATTTAAGCCTGATTGCCGGATTGAGTGAATATTATTCCGCAGATGGTCAGTATCATTCGGTCATTGGCAAAAAATGGCGCACTGATAGCATGATGCAGCGTACGCTGTGTGAGGATTTACCGGCTTTTATTCAGGCTTTGGCTGAACAGCGCAGCTATGCCTTATTTGCCCCGCATTTTGAAACGACCCTGAAAAATCTGACCGATCTGGCAACGAAAAAAGTCCTGAATAAATGTGCAGAAGAGGTATTGCATCAGTTTGAACAGCACTCAGTGATGCAAGCGCTAAAAAGTTTTTGCGAAGCTTTGTCCAAGCTCAATCTGGATCTGGATTTGCTGGATGCCTATCTGAAGTTTTATTTAAGTAAAGAAGTCAAAAAACGCTTGCCGCAAGTGCTGCAGCAAAAAAGCGAAACCACTTTTGCCCAGCAGATTCGCACGCTTTCAGAAGCCTTGCAAGGTGAGCAGGGACTACGCTTTGCCAAGTTTGTGCAGGCACGTTATCCCCTGATTTTAGTAGATGAATTTCAGGACACCAATCAGGATCAGGACAATATGTTGGCGCGGATCTGGCGCGACCAGAAGCGCTATATGCAAGGTTGCATGATCATGGTCGGTGACCCGAAACAGGCGATTTATGGTTTCCGTGGCGGCGACATGCTGACCTATAACAAAGCCCGTGCCGATGTGCTGTCCAAACAGGGACGGCAATACAGCCTGCGCCATAATCACCGTTCGGTTAAAGTGCTGGTGCAGGCGGTGGATGCCCTGTTTCAGCGGCAGATGGACTTTGGTGAAGAGGTGATTTATAGCCCAGTTGAAGCCGGCTCGCGTCCTCATCCGGCACTCATCGATGCAGAGGGTGAAAATCATCAACCGCTGCGCTGGCTGTTGCTGAATGATAAAAAGGACGAGCCGATTCAGGTCGCCTGGAAAATTCGTGATTTACTCAATCAGGGCATTGAAGAAAAACTCTATCTGGCGGAAAAAACTGGTCCCAGATATCTGATTGAAAATGACATCGCAATTTTATCGAAAAACCATGATGGTCTGGATAAAGCCCAGTATGAATTGGAGCGTCTGGGCATTCGGGTCAATCGTCCATCGAAACGCAGTGTGTTTGATCATGCTATTGCCAAAGATGTTGGGGCGGTACTGGCAGCCATTATGCATCCTTATGACGAAGGCAAAATCAAGCGGGCTTTACTCAGCCGTCTATTAGGCTTTAATTTGCAGCAATTGATACAGCTTGCAGCCCAGGCCGATGGTTTGAGCCAGTTCATTTACAACTTTGATTGCATTCGGGAAATGTGGCTGCAAAAAGGCTTTTTAACCGCGTGGCAATATTGTCTGAATTTATTTCAGGTCTGGAAAAACCTGGTGGCCACCCAGAGCCGCGATAATGAACGTAGCGTGGTTAATCTGCGTCATCTGACCGAATTATTATGTCAGCACAGTGAACAGTATCAGGGCGCGCAAAAGCTTTATCACTGGTATCTGAAACAGCTGCAATCTCCAGCGGAACGTGAGTGGGAACTGGAACGCAAACTGTCCAATGAGGCAGGGGTGCAACTGATGACCATTCACCAGTCTAAAGGACTGGAATTTAAAATTGTGTTCCTGCTTGGGGCAGATAAAGATTTTAGGGAAATGAACAAAACCCTAAACTTTTCCACGGTAGAACATGTTCATCCGGTGACCGGGAAAGTGGATATTCAGCGTGTGGTTGCGGTGAATGACAAGCATTTGCTCGATCAAAACGCAATTGATCAGCACAATGCCCGTGCTGTCGCAGAGCAGCATCGGCTTTGGTATGTGGCCCTGACCCGGGCCAGCCATCGGGTTTATGCCTTGTTACAGGATCCGGAAGGCAAGTCCAATCATGGTTTGGCTTTCTGGCGCGGGCAAGACTTTGAGCATCCCGCCAGTGCTGAAGAAGCATTACTGATTGAAAGACCGGTCAAGCTGCAAGCCAAGCAGCAGGAACTTTTGCCTTTACAGGCTTTGCAATTCCCTAGCCAGCGCTTTTATCCACGTTCCAAAACCAGTTTCAGTGCCTTGGCCCAGCATTTAAGCCGTAAACAGGCTATGGATGCGCTGGCGGTGAATACCGAGCAAATGCCAAGTGCCGCAGATGAAATCCATGTGATTGAAGTAATTGAGATTGTTGCCAACCAACCGTTGGCATGGATCAAACGCAATTTTCCGATGGGCACAGTGGCAGGAACATTCCTGCATGAAATTTTCGAACATATTGATTTTAAAGATCAGCAAGACTGGTCTTTGGAAATCCGACGCCGTTTTAAAAATGATTATCCTGCTTTGTGGCAAGAACTTTCGTTAAAATATGAGCAGGAGTTTCAGCAGGTCGATGAAGAACAGCTGATTGGCTGGATGAGTGAATGGCTAGCCGAGGTGTTAACGACACCCTTACATCAGGATTTTCAGCTCAATCAACTGAATGAACATGAATATCTGGCTGAATTTCCGTTTTATCTGTCCTTGTCAGATCATGTTTTGGCCATCCAGCGTATTCATCAGCTCTATGCAGAACATGGTATTGAGATGCTAGATTTTAACCCGGCCAATTCTGCACGCTATCTCACCGGTTCCATCGATTTGGTGTATTTTGATGGCCAGCATTATCACATCGCCGATTATAAAAGTAACTTTTTAGGCACCGATCAATCGCATTATGTTGAGATGGAAATTAAGCAGAGCATGTCGCATGCCAGCTATTGGCTACAGGCTGGTTTGTATCTGGTTGCATTGCATCGCTATTTAACGGTACAGCTGCAGGATTATGACATTGAAAAACATTTGGGTGGCGCAAGTTATCTGTATTTGCGCGGCATGAATGGGCAGGCGCAACAGGGCTTTTATCATTGGAAGCCGGAGGCCGAATTTATACTACGGCTTGATGCTATTTTAGGCAGTTTTACTGAAGATAAAAACAGCAAAATAGCCTGATTTATGAAAATTAATGGCTTTTAAACAATAGATTAAGCTGTGGATAACTTTGAGGATAACTGTGTGGAAAATAAACAATATAAAGATGATCAAAGCGCTGCATGGATCAGCACTTGGAGTCAGTTTATTCGCCAGCAGCCGTTTAGCTATGTACCGCAGGACGAAGATAGCAGTGATATTATTGAACAGGTTCTGCAAGCGGTTCAACACGGTGACAGTTGTATTTCTGCAACTCGGCAGCAAGCGGATATGCTGCATGATTTAGTGGTTTTGGCTGAAAATGTCGAGCAAAATATCGCGCCTTTTGTTTTTGATCAGCAGCATCTGTATCTGTACCGTTACTGGGCGATGGAGCAGTCTCTGGCCCAGCAAGTGGTACGTCTTAAACAACAAACTATTCCCCCTGTTGATCTTGCAGCTTATCCCGATTTACTCACTGACCCCTATCAAATTCAGGCTTTGCAGATGGTGGCGAAGCAGGCACTGAATATCATTACTGGCGGACCGGGAACCGGAAAAACCTATACCTTGGCGCGAATTATTGCCGTGCTGAATCAGGCGATGCCGAATATCCGCATTGCCATGGCTGCGCCGACCGGTAAGGCTGCACAGCGCATGAAAGAAGCGCTGCAAAACTCGCTGAATGATGAAAAACTGCAAGACTTAGTAACGGATGAGTTAAAGCAGCTCAACCCCATCACCATTCACCGTTTATTGGGGCTAGGAAGTAGTTATCAGCCACGCTTTCATGTCCAGCAGCCTTTGCCCTATGACGTGATTGTGGTTGATGAAGCCTCGATGTTGGATCTCAGTTTGGCCAATATGTTGTTGTCTGCGGTGCCTGATCAGGCACGGTTAATTTTATTGGGCGATGCTGACCAGCTGGCTGCGGTGGACGTGGGCGCCGTACTGGCCGACTTACAGCAAGTCCCGGCTCTGGCTGAAAATCGGGTCAATTTGGTCAACAGTCGCCGTTTTAAAGCAGGAGCATTGATTGGGCAAATGGCACAATTCATTCAGACCCAGCAAGCTGTGCAAACCAGTGCAGCCTTACTCGACCAGTTTGCACAGCAAGTGGTTAATCCGGGTGAAATCCAGGCAGTGTCATTGCAGGCAAAAATGGCGGATCAGATCCAACTTGAGTATTTTCCTGCTCATTTGACCGGGCAATTTGACCGGACAACTTATTACGACAAGCTGATGTTGGGCTATCACCCCTATATTGAAGTGCTGAAAAGCTATTTAACCGCCGATGAACCTGAGCTTTGGGTAGCACCGGTGATCAAGACTTTTGATGATTACCGGATTTTGGCGGCAATTCGTCATGGTGCCTTCGGTTTAGACCAGCTGAATCAGCAGATTGAACAGCGCTTACTGGAGGTTTTATCGTTACAGATGAGCAGGCAAGGCGATTGGTATGTTGGTCGACCAGTGATGATGACCTATAACGATTATCAACTGGGTTTGTCGAACGGGGATATTGGGATCTGTTTTAAACGTAGCCGTGATGGACAGTCACAGTTTGAAGTCTATTTCCCGAGTTTGGAAAAATGGGTACCCGCTACCCGCTTACCGAAAAGTATTGAAACGGCATTTGTACTGACCATTCATAAATCACAAGGTTCGGAATTTACCCATACCGCAGTGGTATTGGATGAGGCTGCGAAAAATTTACTCAGTAAAGAATTGCTGTATACCGCAATTACCCGTGCCAAAAAAGTAGTGAGTGTGCTGGCTGATCAAGAGGCTTTTGTACAAGCCTTAACCATTAAAACCATAAGAAAAAGCGGGGTATTAGATAAAATTAATAATTTACTAAATTGTTAATTGTAAATAAATAATTTAAAGATTTGTACGAAATTGCTTACATCAATTCGAGAAATTGGCGCATAGAGCTTTAGGAATGTTTTTGAGATGATGGCTGCACATAAAAAGCTCAACACGGAAAGTTGGGTAAAATCGCCATAACATAATAATAATGCCGAAAGACAGCGAACTTACAATGAAGTAAGTATAAAGAGGAAACTTACAGCCGCTAAGCCTTGTAGTTTTGGGAGAGACTACAGGGCTTTTTTATATGCACAATTAGGCGATTTATTACAAAAATGATTGGCTGAAATGACCACTATTAAGTCCTAGTTGTAGCGCTAAAAATCAAATACGGTAGATAGAGGTGCTTTTGTATAAATTACATCTTTGGTTTGTGTTAATGTGTTTGATTTTATTGGATATATTTGATTTTTTTGGTTACATGAAATATAAGAAATAATAATTAATGTACGAAAAGACTTACAAGTAGATACGAGAAAGTCGACTTTTTTACACAATGTTTTGTGGCAGAATCTACCACATAAGGAAGTAAAGCTTCACACAAGGAATGTTTATAACGATAAACGCGAAAAGCGTAAATTATGACTATAAATAAAAGAATAATAATTAAAACATAAGAAACTACAGCGCAAAAAAAGCCCAAGCCTAGCTTGGGCTTTTTTTTTTTTTTATCTTCAATCCGTAACGGGAAAATAAAAAGAGGCGCTTTCATGGGTAACACAGTTTCCCCAGTTTTTTAGAATGAACGTTAAGCGTTAAGGTATCAATTCAAAGTGGAAGGGATAAAATAAAAAATGAATAATTTTCAATGAATTGATATAAAAAAATGAAAAGTGGTTTCTCTTTTTGCAATCCCCCGGATTTTCCCTTAAAATAACGCACTTGCTGTAGTGATGCACGGCAGTCAATTGAGAAATCAATTGATTTCTATCAAATGTAATTTTTAAGCATCTCGGAGAAATCGAATGGCTTTAACAAACGCAGATCGCGCAGAGATCGTTGCTAAATTTGCTCGCGCTGAAAACGACACTGGTTCACCTGAAGTTCAAGTAGCTCTTTTAACTGCCCAAATCAATGATTTGCAAGGTCACTTTAAAGAACACAAACACGACCACCATAGCCGTCGCGGTCTTATCCGTATGGTTAACCAACGTCGTAAGCTTCTTGACTACCTTAAAGGTAAAGACGCTACTCGTTACAGCGCTTTGATCGCTGCTTTAGGTTTACGTCGTTAATTCGATTAAACTTATTTTTTCGGACTATTGCATGTTAAATGCTGTATTGCTGAAAATTAAGAATATACCTGGCTTTGGTTAGGTAATGGGGAAGGGGCGATTGTTTCGCTCCTTCTTTGTGTTTAAAAATAGTGTATTCATACATTTTATAGTCTAGTGAGGTCGGCTTCTAAGCTTTGTCATTTATGCAGTTGATGTGAATGCCAAACCTTAGGGGTCTCCACTAGAATAACTGTTCAAAAGAACTAGGAAAGAAAAATACATGTCAATGTTTAATATTGTTCGTAAAGAATTTCAATTTGGTCAACATCAAGTTGTACTAGAAACAGGTCGTGTTGCGCGTCAAGCCAACACCGTTCTGATTACTATGGGCGGTGTAACCGTACTGGTTGCCGTGGTTGCTCAACCGACTGCTAAAGCAGGTCAGGACTTCTTCCCACTGACTGTTAACTATCAAGAAAAACAATATGCTGCTGGTCGTATCCCGGGTGGTTACGGTAAACGTGAAGGCCGTGCGTCTGAAGCTGAAACTTTAATTTCACGCTTAATCGACCGTCCAATCCGTCCATTGTTCCCAGAAGGTTATTACAACGAAATTCAGGTCACTGCGACTGTGGTATCTTCTGATAAAACTATGGAAGCCGATATTGCAGCAATGCTCGGTACTTCAGCAGCACTTGCTATTGCAGGTACGCCTTTCCGTGGTCCAATCGGTGGTGCGCGTGTTGGTTTAATCAACGGTGAATACGTTCTTAACCCGAACAATGAACAGTTAAAAGAATCTGACCTTGACCTCGTTGTTGCAGGTACGGAATCTGCAGTATTGATGGTTGAATCTGAAGCGAAAGAACTTTCTGAAGACCAAATGTTAGGTGCTGTGCTTTTCGGTCATGACGAAATGCAAATTGCAATCCAGGCCATTAAAGAATTCGCTGCAGCTGCGGGTGTGAAAGAATCAACTTGGGTTGCTCCAGCGAAAAATGAAGACCTTCGTGCAAAATTAAAAGAAGCATTTGAAGCGAAAATTTCTGAAGCCTATACCATTGCGGTGAAACAAGACCGTTATGCGGCATTGGATGCACTTCAAGCTGAAGCAGTTGCTCAATTCGTTCCTGAAAATGACGAAACTGGCATTGCAGATGACTTGAACGAACTCTTTGAAGACCTTAAATACCGTACCGTACGTGACAACATTTTGTCAGGTAAACCACGTATTGACGGTCGCGACACCAAAACAGTTCGTGCACTTGACGTACAAGTTGGCGTTCTAGACCGTGCTCACGGTTCTGCATTATTCACACGTGGTGAAACTCAGGCCTTGGTAACAACGACTTTGGGTAATACACGTGATGCGTTAATGGTAGATACATTAGCGGGTACTAAAACTGATAACTTCATGCTTCACTACAACTTCCCTGCATACTCGGTAGGTGAAACTGGTCGTGAATCTGGTCCTAAACGTCGTGAAATCGGTCACGGTCGTCTGGCGCGTCGTGGTGTTCAAGCCGTACTTCCGGCAGCTGACCGCTTCCCGTACGTGATCCGTATTGTATCTGACATCACAGAATCAAACGGTTCATCTTCAATGGCTTCTGTATGTGGTGCTTCATTATCACTTATGGATGCAGGTGTTCCACTTAAAGCACCAGTTGCCGGTATTGCAATGGGTCTAGTGAAAGAAGGCGAGCGTTTCGCAGTACTTTCTGACATCTTGGGTGACGAAGACCACCTTGGCGACATGGACTTTAAAGTTGCAGGTTCTGCAAACGGTATTACTGCACTTCAAATGGATATCAAGATTGAAGGTATCACTGAAGAGATCATGGAAGTTGCGTTAAATCAAGCATATGCAGGTCGTATGCACATCCTGAATGCGATGAACCAGGTGATTTCACGTGCCCGTCCTGAAATTTCTATGCACGCGCCGACATTCCAGGTGATCAGCATCAACCCTGACAAGATCCGTGACGTGATTGGTAAAGGTGGTGCGACCATCCGCGCAATTACTGAAGAAACCAAAGCAGCAATCGACATTGAAGACAACGGTACAGTTCGCGTATTTGGTGAAACTAAAGCTGCTGCGATGGCTGCAGTTGCGAAAATCCAGGCGCTTACTGCTGAAATCGAACCAGGTACAATCTACACAGGTAAAGTGATTCGTATCGTTGAATTCGGTGCATTCGTGAACATTCTTCCGGGTACTGACGGTTTGCTTCACATCTCTCAAATTTCGAACGAACGTATTGCCAATGTTTCAGACGTATTGTCTGAAGGTCAGGAAATCAAGGTTCAAGTGGCCGATGTTGACAACCGTGGTCGTATCAAACTGACCATGAAAGACATCGAACAAGCTTAATGGTTTGAATTTCACATGACTAAGCTCATGTGAATGAAAATGATTAAAAAAGCCTTGAGCTTCGTCAAAGCAATCACTTTGGCTGGCTCGGGGCTTTTTTGTGGGCAGCGAAAAAATTCGGTTTAAAATATGTAAATCCAGTTGTATGTTATTGCTTAACACTTTCGCACAGCTGATAATTTCATCGCAGATAGTATGATTAAATTATTGAAATTTCCATTAATTAAACAATAAAAAAGTACCCTAGAGAATTGTTGATATGCAGGTTTATTATTTCTACCAACATCCCACTGAACAGCATATTTTTGTACAGAAAACCCAAAATGTTACAGCTGAACCGGTCTTTTTGTGGATTGATTGTACTCGGGAAGATGTCGTGAATCGTGCGGATGAGTGGCAAAAAGAAATCTATCAATATACTCAGCTGATATTAAATGAATTTCATGTGAAAGATATTTTAAATCTGGAGCATCCTTGTAGTTTCGATACCCTGGAAGATTATGACCTGCTGATTTTCCGTAAACTGATTAGCCCGGATGATGATATAAAAACCGGAGCACAAGCGCTGGAACAGCATGAAAATATGTTTGGTTTAGCCACCACACCGGTGAGTTTTATCATTACACCTCAGGCGCTGATTACGGTGCGTGAACAAGGCAATAGAGCAGTTGAAAATTATATTTCCCGGATTGAAATGAATTTCACCCGTTCTGTGCAAGATCAGAACAAATCGCGTAAGGCTTCTACCACACCTTTAGATTTAGCTTTACGCTTGCTAAATAGCATGATCGATGGTTATTTAGATTTGCGTGTACCTCTGACCCGACGTGTCGAGTTCTGGCAGCAAGAATTACTGCAAGGCCATCGCAGATTTGCCAAATGGAATCAGTTATTACAGGAAAGTATGTCTTTTCAACAAGTGGAGAATCTTTGCGAAGAACAAATAGATGTCTTACAAGAACTGCGGGACGAAATTGTCGATAATTACCCTCATTTAAAAGGCAAGAAGAAGTCTGAACGGCAGGATATTATGCTGGTACGGATGGACGATCTGGTTAGCCATGTGGGTCGAATTCAAAAACATACGGTTCGTCTTCGTGCTTCCATTCAGGCAGCCATTGATTTACATTTTTCTGCAATCGCCAACCAGACCAATGAAAACATGCGGATTCTGGCCATTATTACCGCGATATTTGCCCCTTTAACCTTATTGACCGGGGTTTACGGAATGAATTTTGAGTTTATTCCAGGCTTAAAATCTCCGACCGGGTTCTGGAGCATGCTGATCGTGATGCTGATCACGACGATACTGCTGGTTTATTATTTTTATCGTCGCCATCTGGTGGGTCGTGGGGAAAAGAGCGTCATTGATTTACTGGCCCAACAGCATCAGGATCAACGCGTGAACCTGTTCTGGTTTTTAAACTATGAGCCGATTAAGCACTCGGTCAAAGAAACCATGAAAGAAGTTGAAAAACTGACCAAGTTTAAATAAAGGTCAGTTTTCAGCAAATTTTTATCCATATTCACTGTGTTCGATGCACAATCAGCACAGTTCAATTAAATTCAAAAAATGCTCTCGGCCATTTTCTGTATGCTGCCAGATCAACTGACCTGAGCATTTTGAGTCAATATTCTATAAATTTCATCTTTCATTTTCAGCTTCTTGCGCTTCAATAAATCAATATCCTCATTAACTAAATTAACCGGATTAAGCTCAAGTTGAGCGATTTCTTTATCCAGTTCCTGATGACTCTCAAATATTTTTGCGAAATGAGGATCATCATGACGCAATTTGTGGATGAGTTCCTGATGCTCAGGAAACATGCGCTTCACTTTTTTATTACATTCTTTGGTTTTCATAAGCCTAGATTATTCTCCAGCATTGAATTTCAGAACAAAATAGTCAGTCATCACCTACCTATCTATAAAAGATAGCAGGGAGACTGAAAAGTACCTTTAAGCATTTTTGACATTCAAGTGTCTGACCTGTTTACGTAATTGCTGTACCTCATCAATTAAATCCAGCATCATTGCCACCGCAGAAAAACTGGCATCAAAGTCGCGCTGCAAACGGTAGGCCCGACGTGCACGCGAAACATCGTGACCGAAAAATTGATGAATTCTTTCTTCTGGGCGCGTGTCTAAAATATCGTATTCAAGTAGCTGTAAAACCCACTCCGGACTTTGTCCGCATGCATCCGCGAAGTGCTTTAAATCAAAACTGTAATGTTCATCAATGATATCTGCAGGATTAAATTCATCAGATATAATTTCACGATAATGAATGGTCGTCATGATGCTCTCCTTAATCATTGCGAGGCTTAAATTTGGTAAAGGCTTCGGAAAAAGCCTGGTAAGCCTGCTGTTCATGTTCAGTTTGCGCAGTTGGGTAAACAATATTTAAAACCAGATAGAGATGACCGGGTACTTTGCTTGGAACCCCTTGGTCCTTGAGTCGTAGCTGTTGACCGGTTTTGGCATTTTTAGGCACGTTTACCTGAATTTTTTTACCTTCAGGCGTAGATATTTCAATGCTTTGACCTAAGGCGGCTTCCCAAGGGGCAATATTCACATTGTAATAAATATCGGCACCTTCAACCCGTATCCGTGCAGTATCCTTATAGTGAATTTCAATGTACAAATCACCATTTTTACCGCCATTGATGCCACTTTGTCCTTGTCCAGAGAGACGGATATTTTGTCCTTCTTTCATGCCTTTAGGAATTTTGACCTGCAAAGTTTTGCGTTGAACCTCCGGCTCGCCATAGGCATTTAAGGTCGGAATCTGCAAGGTAATCTGCTGAGTGGCTCCCTGATAAGCAATTGTCGGATCAACCTCTATGCTGGCATGTTGATCTTCACCCTGATAACTGCGTTGTTGTTGGCGCTGTTGCTTTTGATATTGGTAGTTTGCTCCGCCAAAACCAGAACCAAAACGTCCAAAAAGGTCTTCAAAACCACTAAAATCGGACTGCTGCTGGTTAAAACCCTGACGGTAAAATTGGTTATGGTCAAAACCTCCTGTGCCAGTCTGTGCTCCAGATTGATAAAAAGCTTCAGGATGATCCAGCTGGAAATCGTATTCAGCTTTTTTCTCTTCATTGCTTAGCGTGTCATAAGCGACATTAATACTTTGCATTTTTGTTTCAGCATCGGTTTCTTTGCTGACATCGGGATGATATTTTCGAGCCAATTTCCGGTAGGCTTTCTTGATTTGATCTTGGGTGGCATTTCGGTTAATGCCAAGAACTTCATAATGATTTTGAGGCATATAATGGGAATCTGGGTTTGATCATGTTTTAATCATTATTATGCTTTTCATAGTTCTGAAACAGTATTGATCTGTGCCTTATTGTTTCAAATTATGACAAAAAAGGCTCCGTAACCGGAACCTTGAAAAATGCTGAATGCGATTAATATTTAATCCAGGTCACACTACGCCCAATCACGGAAATTCCGACATAACCGCGCAGATTCAAATGCTTGCCACTGGCACTAAGACGTGCCTTGCCTTTATAGATTTTGCCGCCAACCGGATCAAGTACACGGCCATTGTTAAATTCACGAGGATTGTCCGAATTTTGGGTAAAGCCCCAAATAAAAGGTAAGCCAATAAACGGCTTATTTTTTAAGTTGCCCGGGCAACTGGAACAGATGACCATTTTTTCTGTACCCGGTACACTCCGGGTGGCAACGATGATTCCTTCATAAGTGCCATCTGGCTTTTTACTGATTTCTACATCCGCACGAGAATAGCCGGTCCGGTCATCAATGGTTTTCCATTTGCCCACCAATGGATCATTTTCAGCAAAACTGAAAGATGAAACAGCAGCTAAAATTACCCCGGTCAAAATCCCTTTATATAAATTCTTCACTAATTTCCCCTGTTGAATGAACTATTTTTTAATTTTAGAGTAAAACGCCTAATTTATAGCGATAAGTATCTATAAAATCAAATGATTAAATTGATGAGTAAGTCACATAAATAATTAATAGTGCTAAGGGAGTTATTTTTTAATTTCTTTTTGATTAAAAAGTATTCGATTTAGATATTAAAAATTTAAATTTTTATTTAATTAATATTTTAGCTGAATGCCAAAATACAGTTTTTTATGAAGAAATTATTATTCTTATAATTTTTAGTAAGGGAGTTTATCTTTTAGTATATCCAAGTTATTAATAAAAAATAATTTATTTCATAGTTCATAAATGAGACTTGAACTGACTCTTAAGATTATAAATCTGGAGGATGCACAAGTTTTTAACAGGATGGAGATAAAAACTTGTGCTGAATGAAAAGCATGTTAATTCACTCTAATCCAGGACACGGTGCGGCCCAGCAGGCTAGTACCAATAAAGCCACGTAAGGTTAGGACATTGCCTCGTGTATTGAGACGTCCCTTACCTTGATAGACATGACCTGAAAGGGGATCAAGTACTTGACCATCAATAAATTCATCTGTCTTTTTAGGGTTTTGCTTAAAGCCTGACAAGATCGGTAAGCCAATCAGAGGCGCATTTTTGAGTGCTCCTTTGCATTTTTCACAATGATCAATAGCACTACGGTTTGGAATGGCATGGACTTGGATAATTGTTCCCCGATAAGCTCCATTTTCTTGCTTAGTGATGAGAACTTCAGCACGGGCATATCCTGTTTTATCATCAATCGTTTTCCATGTTCCCACCAAGTCAGGAGCTTTTGCATGAATAAAAGGACAGGTCAGCAGTAATAATAGACTAAGCATTATTTTTGTGTTCATGTGGTCAATATTTCCAATTATTAATTTATTTTTATGCATTAGAAATAAAGCATTATTTGAGATAGTTTTGCTTTATTTTAAAAGCGGATTTTACGCTAAAATATTTAAAATACAAGTGTAAAAAAACGCTATAAAATAAAGTAAAAAATGATGTATTTTATTTTGGAAAGATAAAAAAAGAGCAGTAATTATTATTGCTGCTCTGATTTTGTTTACTTGATCAAATTAACTTAAGTGTTTGCCAAATAAACCAAAGGCTTCTTCCGCAGTAAATGTGTAGCGGGTACTACAGAACTGGCAATCCATGGTAATGGGATTCTGGAACTCTAAAGTTTCACGTACTGCTTCCACACCAATTTGAATCAAGGCATTGGCGCAACGCTCTTTAGAACAGGTACAACCAAAGCTTAATTGTTCAGCTTCAGGTAAACGCACATCTTCTTCATTGTACAGACGGTAAAGAATTTCAGTCGGTTCCAGATCTGTGAGTTCCTCCGCTTTCAATGTCTCGGTCAGTATGGTCAGGCGTGGCCAGAGGTCTTCATCCACACGTTGCTGCTCTTCTTCACTATTGCGTGGCAAGAGCTGAATCAGCAGACCGCCAGAACGTTCAGCTGTGCTGGATAAAACGATTTTTGTTGGAATTTGTGCAGATAAATCATAGTACTGCATCAAACAGCCAGCCAAAGTATCATGCTCAAGCGCAATAATACCCTGATAGCGTTCACCGAATTCAGGCTCAATATTAATAAACAGTATCGGATTGACCAGGGCATTAAATACCGTGCTGCTGTTTTCTGCCTGAAAAAAGCGTGGATCTTCTTCATAATCGGCTGATGCACGTAGCTGGCCTAGATGGTTACATTCAGCCATAGCCCATTTAAAAGTGCCAGCTGCCTGAATTTGTAGGCTGATCCGGCCTTTAATTTTCAGGGTACTGGCTAACAATGCGGTAGCGCTGAGCATTTCCCCCAAAAGGATTTGAATGGCTTGCGGATAGTCACGTTGCGCGAGAATCGTTTGCAGAACGCTTTCCAGATGAACCACTTCACCACGAATCGGGCAATTTTCAATATAAAAGCGTTGACGTAATTCAGACATAAATTTCTCCAATAGCCCGTGTTAATGGTGTCTATATTGTAAAACACAAGCTAGTTACTATCATCTCTTGTGACATCAATACGCTGATGTGCTAAGCCGCGTTGTAAATTGACGCCAGTGGGTTCTTGACGAATTTGAGCATCACTTTCAAATAAATGCTCAAGTTCTGCCAGTGCATTACGATGGGTCTCATAAATTTTCTGTTCATCAGTATAAACCCGTTGCTGTTGAAGCAATAATTTCTCATCGTAATCACGAAACAGTTCAATACTCTTATACGCATCTTCTTCGCTAATCTCTAATTCGCGTAAAGCGCGATAAGCCATACCTAGCGATGATAAATAAGTTTCACGCCAGATCTGTTCGACACCTAAATCGCGCAGTAAATGCACATGATGACGGTCTCGGGCACGCACCAAAAGTTTCAGATTGGGATAGTTTAAACGAATATGACGTGCCACATTCATGGAGTCTTCAATATCATCAATCGCCAGAACAAAAACTTTGGCGTGTTCAATGCCTGCGGAACGTAAAATATCGGGTTGTGTCGCGTCCCCATAGTATACCGTGCCGCCATAGTTGCGTACGAAATCGACTTTTTCCAGGTTACTGTCAATCGCGGTAAAAGACTGGTGTTGTAAATGGGCAATACGAGCAATAATCTGTCCGAAACGGCCAAAACCGGCAATGATCATCGGGTTATGGATGTCTGGAATTTCATCATAAACTGGCGTTTTTTCTTTATCTATTAAAGGAATAATCCAGCGACTGATCAACCAGTAAAACATTGGGGTGAGCACCATGGAAAGGGTCACAATCAGGGTCAAAGGTTCAAGCATGGCTTGAGTAAGAACTTTTTCACTCGTCGCGACTTTCAGCACCACAAAGGCAAATTCACCGCCTTGGGCCAGACAGGTGGCCAGCAGCAAACTGTTACGCCATGAATAGTTTAAATAACGGGCAATCGCCATCAGGGTGATGCTTTTGACCAGCATTAAAATGAGGGCACCGCCAATAATCAACCAGGGCATATCTACCAGCAGGGATAATTGTGTGGTCATGCCCACCGTCATGAAGAATAAGCCCAGCAGCAGTCCCTTAAACGGTGCAATACTTGCTTCCAGTTCATGCCTGAATTCGGAGTCGGCCAGCAACACCCCGGTTAAGAAAGCGCCCAGGGTGGTACTGATGCCGAGTACATCCATTAGTACCACGACACCCAGTACAATAAACAAGCCGACTGCGGTAATCAGTTCATGCGCGCCACTTTTGGCCACAAAGCGGAAAAATGGCCGCATCATATAGCGGCTAAACAGGAACAAACCGCTAAAGGTGGCAATAATGGCGGCAAAGTAGGCCACTCCATGGTGGGTCGATTCAGTACCTGCCAGTAAGGGAATAATCGCCAGCAGGGGAATGGCCGCAATGTCCTGAAACAGTAAAATAGAAAAAGATTGTTGCCCGAAGGTGGTGTTGAGTTGCTGCTTTTCTGAGAGCAGCTGTAACACAAAGGCAGTGGAGGATAGCGCCAGCGCCATACCAATCACAAAACTGGCGGCCAGATTCTGCTGTAAGGCAAAAAAAGTCACGACTGCCAGAATAACTCCGGTAATGCCGACTTGTAAGCTGCCCATCAGAAAGATGGATTTGCGCATTTCCCACAGTCGTTGTGGACGCAGCTCCA
Source organism: Acinetobacter sp. YH01022 (assembly GCF_013420235.1). NCBI lineage: Bacteria > Pseudomonadati > Pseudomonadota > Gammaproteobacteria > Moraxellales > Moraxellaceae > Acinetobacter > Acinetobacter sp. YH01022. The sequence goes on from NZ_VOYP01000002.1 coordinate 126,353, forward strand.
GACCAATAATGAACATCAGCAAGATGACGCCAAATTCGGCCAGTTCCTGAATCGCGTCCGGATCGCTGGCCATATTCAATACGCTGGGACCGAGCAGAATGCCTGTAAACAAATAGCCGAGTACCGTGGCAATGCCAAAACGCTTGGCGAGCGGCACCAAGAGCAGCGAAGCACCCAGAAAAATCGTAATTTGTAACAGTAGCGACATTAGTTTGTCCTGGAATTTATTTTAATTTCAAGGAATTTAAGCACAGCATAAATGTTGATTTAGCTTAATTCTTGAGGATCTATATCGAGTGTCAGTTTCATGTTTGAGGGCTTTTCATGCAACATATTTTGCCACCAGGTACGGATATAAAAATGTAATCGGGCCCGATCTTGTGACAGCAGCACCATATGCGCCTGATAACGCCCGGCCTTACGTTCCATCGGGGCAGGAATCGGTCCCCAGATATCAATCAGGTTTTCCGAAACCTGTCTTAACGCCTGTGCATGCTGCTGTAAAAATTCCTGGTTCTGTTCCTGACTTTTCGATTCGCAGCGTATTAAGGCTGCATAACGAAAAGGTGGTAAAGCGGCGGCCTGACGTTCTTTTAAGGTCTGTTTGGCAAAATGCCGGTAATCCTTGTCAATTAAGGTATTCAGCAAAGGGTGATCCGGCCGTAGGGTTTGTAAATAGACTTCACCTTTGCGTTCACCGCGTCCAGCACGACCAGCGACCTGTACAATCAGTTGTGCCGTGCGTTCGGTGGCACGGAAATCGACACTGAGCAGGCCGGAATCAATATCTAAAATAGCCACTAAAGTGACATAGGGAAAATGATGTCCTTTGGCCAGCATCTGGGTGCCGAGCAAAATCACCGGTTCACTTTTCTGGATTTTGTCATAAATTTTTTGCCAGCTGCCGACCCGGCTGGTGGAATCGCGGTCGACCCGAATCACGTCAAAATGGGGGAACAGTTGTTGCAGGTTTTCTTCCACTTTGGCGGTGCCTAGGCCAATCGGTTTTAATTCACTATGCTTGCACTGCGGGCATTGCTCGGGCATACGGTGAATACTGCCACAGTGGTGACAATGCAAATGCTGATAAGGCTGGCGATGCACGGTAAAGTTGGCATCACAATGCGGACATTTGGCTTGCCAGGCACAGTTTTCACAAATCAGCACTGGGGCATAACCGCGACGGTTTAAAAACACCAATACCTGTTCTTTTTTATCTAGACGTTTTTGAATTTCATCAATCAGGCTTTGGCTCATGCCATTCTGTTTTTGTGCAATTTTCAGGTCAATCAGATGAATTTTTGGCATCACGGCTGCACCGGCACGCTGATTCAGTTCTAAACGGGTCATTTTCCCCATTTCAACCAGTGCATAGCTGTCAATACTCGGGGTGGCTGAGCCTAAAATAATCGGACAATTTTCCAGATGGGCACGGTACATTGCCACATCACGGGCATGGTAGCGAAAGCCTTCCTGCTGTTTGAAAGACAGGTCGTGTTCCTCATCCAGAATGATCAGGCCCAGATTGGGCAGCGGTGTATAAATGGCTGAACGGGTCCCTAAAATAATCGAAGCTTTGCCAGTTTGTGCAGCCTGCCAGGCTTGCAGGCGCTTTGAATCGTTCAGTCCTGAATGCAGCAGTACAATGTTGCCATGAAAACGTGACTGGAACCGGCTGATGGTCTGCGGGGTCAGGCCAATTTCAGGCACTAAAACCAAGACCTGTTTGCCCTGTTTCAGCACCTCTTGCATGATTTGCAAATACACTTCAGTTTTACCGCTTCCGGTCAAGCCATCCAGTAAAAAAGCCTGATATTTTTTCTGGGCTTTCAACACCTGTTGAATGGCTTTTTTCTGATCGTCATTGGCGGTTAAGGGCATTTGTGCCAGGGTGACCGGTTGAGGACTAAAGTCCTGATGTTCCAGAATACATTGCACAATCGCCTTCTTTTCCAGTGCCTTGAGTGTCGCCGTTTCAATTCCGGCTAAATTTAAAATATTTTCTGTAGTGCCTTGAGGATGTAATTTCAGCACTTTATAAGCCTGTTGTTGTTTTTCAGAGCGCGTTAGCTTGTCTTCAGCATGTAAATCCAGAACTTTCCACAGCCGGGCCAATAAATTATAGGGTTTGCCCTGACGCAGAAATGTCGGCAGGGCACTCTGAAATACTTCACCAATCGGAAATTGATAATATTGCGCGGACCAAGTGAGCAAGCTTAAAATTTTTTGATCTAAAAGTGCTTGTTCATCCAGCAGTTCAGTGATGGCTTTGAGCTTAAAGCGCGGATCAATCGGGGTATCGGCCGTTAATTTTTCAACAATAATGCCCACCAGATTTTGCCGTCCAAACGACACGGCCACACGTGCCCCAACTTCAGCTTGCTGATATTGTTTAGCCGTTAAGGTGTAGTCAAAACAGTCATAGAGATGTACAGGTACGGCAACACGAATGCGATAAATGTCGGCTAGAGTCGGTGGTGTATTTGGCATAAATAAAGGTCAAATGGTCCTGATCAAATTTCGTCGTGCTAAGGATAGAGTTATGTTAGAGTGAGCAAATCATTTATAGCTAAGAATATGAATGATTTTGGTGGTCAGACGCAACCGCGCTGAAGCAAATTTTAGAAAATTAGAGCATCACAATGCCTGCATATCAATTTACTGCCATTGATGCTTCAGGGAAGCAGCAAAAAGGCGTGTTAGAGGGTGATTCGGCACGTCAAATCCGTCAACAGCTCAGAGACAAAGCGCTTATTCCTGTGACGGTTGATCCTGTTGAGCAAAAAGACAAGCATAACTCAAAACGCTGGTTTCAGAAAAAAATCACTGCCTATGATTTGGCCCTGTTTACCCGTCAACTTTCAGTTCTGGTGGCAGCCGGAATTCCTTTGGAAGAAGCGCTGCGGGCGGTAGGTAAGCAAAATGAAAAGGCTCATGTGCAAAACCTGTTGATGTCAGTACGTTCCAAAGTGATGGAAGGTTATTCACTGGCCAATGCCTTGCAGCAGGCCGGACGCTTACCGGATTTATATATTGCCACCATTGCAGCGGGTGAACGCTCGGGACATCTGGATTTAATTCTGGATCAATTGGCCGATTACACCGAAAACCGCTTTGCCATGCAAAAGAAAGTGCAGGGCGCGATGATTTATCCGATTATTCTCATGCTGATGTCTTTTGCGATTGTGATGGGGCTGATGACCTATGTGGTTCCGGATATTGTCAAAACTTTTGACCAGAGCAAGGAGGCATTACCGTGGATTACGGTTGTGCTGATGAAAGCCAGTGATTTCATTCGTGTGGCCTGGCCATTTTTACTGATCGCCAGTGTACTGGGTTTCATCACTTTGGCACGTTTTTTAAGAACGTCTGCCGGGCATTATGCCTTTGATCGTTTAACGCTCAAATTGCCATTATTTGGTAAATTATCGCGTGGTATAAATGCAGCACGTTTTGCCAGCACCTTATCGATTTTGACCCAGTCTGGTGTACCTTTGGTCGATGCACTTAAAATTGGCGCCGCGGTAAGTAATAACTGGGTGATCCGCGACTCTGTTAACCAGGCAGCCGAGCGTGTCACTGAAGGTGGCAACCTGGCGACACAACTGGAACGCAGTGGTTATTTTCCAGCGATGATGGTACAAATGATTAAAAGTGGTGAAGCATCCGGCGAGCTGGATCGTATGCTGCAGCGCGCCTCGACCATGCAGGATCGGGAAGTGACTACACTGATTTCCACTTTACTGGCATTACTTGAGCCTTTAATGCTGGTCTTGATGGCAAGTATCGTGCTGGTAATCGTGATTGCTGTGATGATGCCAATTGTGAATATGAACAATATGATTTAACTGATTTTACATTTTATAAAGATAATGATTGTGCGAGAGAGTGAGATGCAAGGGAAACGATATCAAGTGAAGCAGTCTGGCTTTACCCTCATTGAAGTGATGGTGGTGATTGTAATTTTAGGTGTATTGGCTGCACTGATTGTTCCTAATGTGATGGGGCGTGGTGAAAAGGCCAAGGTTGATACCACTTCCATTACCTTAAAAGGCGTTGCTGGTGCTTTAGATCAATATAAACTGGATAATGGTAAATATCCGTCTATGCAAGATGGCGGCTTGGATGCACTGGTGAATCAGCCTGCTTCGGCTAAAAACTGGATGCCGGGCGGATATGTTAAAGGTGGCTATCCCAAAGACAGCTGGGACAATGATATTCAATATGTGATTCCAGGCGCTGAAGGCCGCCCATTTGATTTATATTCTTTTGGTGCTGATGGCAAAGAGGGTGGTGAAGATACGGATGCCGATCTTTATTATCAGCCTTAATTAGAAAGCACTATTTATTTTAATTTATCGAATATATCACTTCACTTCATCTGAATATTCAATAGAAGCTGAAGTGATAATAAATCTTAATTATAAATTAAGTGTTAATTTTTTGAATTTTAACAAAATTATATAATAATGACTCTTTGGTGTTTATAATAAAAATCATCCCCATTTTTATTCATTACAATAATTGTAAAATATGAATAAATATCGTCTTTTTATTTAATTAAAACAGAGCATAATATTCTTTAAGGTATTTTTAGCCAAGGAGAATGGAATGAAAGCATTCATAATATCGGATGAAATTAACCAGTTTCATTGGGCAATGCTCAAGTCTGTTCTTTTAATTTTGAGCTTACTTCCCATCAGTCAAGGTATTCTAAGTTTATGGAATGCGACGGAAGGCAGCAGCCAGATTATGGTCGGTTTTTTTGCCGTCAGTTTATTCAGTGCCCTGTTTGTATTGTGCTTTTGGTCTGCATTGAAAGCGACCTTACTCAACTTAAAACAACAACAGTCTTCAGCTTTAGAACTAGGTGTCATGAAAGTTTATCGTTATATTCCCATGCTATTTCTAACGGGCATGATGTCTTATTTGGTGACTCAGCTATAAATTAAAGGCACTAAAAACCGAGGTATTGACCTCGGTTTTTAGTGCCTTTTTATTTCTTCTCCCTCTGGGATGAGGAATATATTCCGCAAGAGGATGAGGGCGATTAATCATAGACAATTTACCTCTCCCTAGCCCTCTCCTAGAAGGAGAGGGAACACTTAAAGCTAACGCCGTGATTTAAATGAAACATCTACCTTACGTGGACGGAAGCGCCAACCCAGTAGTAATAGCAATAATGACACAATCAATACTGGCCAATCACTTAAGCGCATATACAAGGTTTCTCCTTGCATCGCAGGCAGTTCGCCACGAAGAATCGCGGTTTGATCGGTGGGTGCCTGTTTTACAATATGCCCGTTGTGATCAATAAAGGCAGTGACACCGGTATTGGTGGCACGAATAAACCAGCGGCCATTTTCTTTGGCGCGCATCTGTACCATCTGCAAATGCTGCCAAGGTCCCGCCGTACCGGTAAACCAGGCATCATTGGACACCGTAACCAAATAATCGCTTTGACTGGCATTACGGCGGGTCAGATTGGGATAAGCGACTTCATAGCAAATGGCCGCACCCAGCGCATGATTTTTCACATTTAACGGTTTCTGGTCGCGTGCTCCGCGAGAAAAACCGCTCATAGACGGGTCATTCTGTAATGCAGGCAGTACCCAGCTGAGCCAGCCAGATAAAGGTACATATTCGCCAAATGGAACCAGACGCTGTTTTTTATACAGACCATGCGACTCATCACCACTTGCCATAATGCTGTTGTAGTACATGGGGTGTTGTTCAACTTGTGATTCTTTTAAATCCCAGTAGGGGATACCCGTCACCCAGGCTGTCCCAGTTTTATTGGCCTGAACTTTCATAGCATCTAAAAACGGTTCAATATCAGTCTGGAACATTGGAATGGATGATTCCGGCCAGACGATTAGATCCCGTCCCCATTCAGTCCGGCTTAAACTGGCGTAGATCATCAAGGTTTTGACCTGGTATTCAGTCAGCCATTTCAGGTCTTGCGGAATATTGCCCTGAATCAGGGAAACGGAAAGTGGTTTCTCATCTTTTTTTTCAACAAATTGAAGATAAGAAGCACCCCATGCACCCAGCAGTAAGACCGCCGAAGGCACGACCCAGAATATACGCTTATTCAGGATTTCCACCAGCGCACAGGCCAGTATAATCACCACAAACGAAACACCGAAAATCCCGAATAAAGGCGCATAGCTATCCAGGAAACGTTCGGTAAAGGCATAACCGACAAATAGCCATGGGAAACCGGTAAATACCCAGGTTTTGGCCCATTCAAAGAATACCCACAGCGGTGCAAAAGTCAGGGGTGTTTCCGGGAAGAAGCGGCGATAGATCCAGGTTTGCAGCGCGGTAAATAGTCCCATCACCAAGGCCATAAAGGCAATCATCAGTACGCTTAGAAAAGCACTGGTATCACCATAGACATGGATGGAGGTATATAACCAGAAGGCACCGACAAACCATAAGCCAAAGCCATAAGCCCAACCAATGAAAAAGGATTGTGGAGCAGAGCGTTTACGCAATGATGCGTAGAGTAAGGCTGGAGACAATATTGCCAGCCACCAGTAATAATAAGGTGCCAGTGCAAAACTGAATAAGGCACCTGAAAAAAGCGAAATGAAAAAGGGATAAATAAAAGGGAGCTGCTTGTGTTGTTGAGATGAATTTAACAGCTTATCAAAGTAAGTTCTCATTTACGGACAGCTCGAATCAGATGAATAGTACGTGCATCTGCTTCTAGAATGGTAAATTCCCAATTCTCAAGTTCAATCACTTGACCTTGTAAATCGCTGACTAGACCCATTTCTTGAAGCAATAAACCGCCGACAGTTTCTACTTCATCATCGGAAAAATCAGCATCTAAAACATTGTTAAAGTGTTCAATTGGTGTAAGTGCTTGAACGAGCCAGGTATTCGCCGTGTGTGGATCGTTATCGGGAATAATGTACTGGGCTTCTTCATCGACCTTGTCGTGTTCATCTTCAATTTCACCGACAATTTCTTCCAGAATGTCTTCTAAAGTGACCAGACCTGAAGTGGTGCCATATTCATCAATCACTACTGCAATATGGGTCTGGGTGTTTTTCAACATCCGCATAACCTGATCGGAACGCGCACTTTCCGGCACAAACAGCGGTTGCCGCATGAGTGCGCGGATATCTACTTTAGAGGTGGGTTCGGTCAAAAAAGGCAGCAGGTCTTTGGCCAATAAAATGCCGACCACATTATCCGGCTGATCAGATGAAAAAACAGGAAAACGTGAATGTGCAGATTCCACCAGAACATGCAGAATATCGAGCAGCTGATCATCTTCTTGCAAGCTGATCATGGCGGTTCGTGGGGTCATGACCTCGCGAATTTTGGTTGCCGGAAGGTCAAGTACGCCTTCAAGCATGGCAACAGTATCGGGTTCTAAAAAACGACGTGAATCTTGTACTAATTTTAACAGTTCGTCGCGAGTTTCGGGTGCTGTACCCAGCCATTTTCGTAAGCCGCGCATGCCCCACGACGGGCCTGATTCCTCGTGCATGATCTTTCCTAAAGACGCTTAATATCTAAAAAATGTAATTTTAATCATACCGTAGAAAATACAGTTGTCTATCGCTAATCTTCATCTAAATCACAGGCAATTGAGTCAGAAAACCAGGCTATCTCCTTCATTTTACTGTATATCACCGGACCTGTATGTTTATGCTAAAATAACCGCAGCTTTTAAACCTGAGTTTTCTGATGTCTGAACCCTCTGTTACGCCAAGCATTCAATTAAATACCCGTGGACTACGTTGCCCGGAACCGGTGATGATGCTGCATCAGGCCATTCGTAAATCCAAGTCTGGCGATGTGGTGGAAGTATTCGCAACGGATAATTCAACTTCTTGGGATATTCCAAAATTCTGTATGCATTTGGGACATGAGTTGTTATTACAAGAAGAACGTTTAGATGAAAATGGCAATAAAGAGTTTCATTATCTGGTACAGAAGGGTTAATGATTTTTTATTTAAAACACGTGATTAGAGATGTGTGATTGAAAGATTGATTCATCACTTACGACTTAAATTTTAAGTTGTTTTAATCTCTAAAAAATAAACCCGCTTTTTAGCGGGTTTATTTTTATCTCATATGAGGATTACATATTCGGGTAATTAGGACCACCGCCACCTTCTGGTGTTACCCAAGTGATGTTCTGTGAAGGATCCTTGATGTCACAGGTCTTGCAGTGCACACAGTTGGCTGCATTGATCTGGAAGCGTTTAGAACCGTCATCATTTTCCATGATTTCGTATACACCCGCGGGGCAGTAGCGCTGCGCCGGTTCATCCCATTTTGGCAGGTTCACATTGACTGGAATTGAAGCATCAGTCAGTTTCAGGTGAGCAGGCTGGTTTTCTTCATGCACAGTGTTGGATACAAACACCGAAGACAAACGGTCAAAGGTCAGCTTGCCATCCGGTTTTGGATAGTTCGGTTTAAAGTTCACCGCATCCACGGTTTTCAAGGCACTGAAGTCTGTCACCAGGTCGTGCAGGGTAAACGGTACTTTAAATACGTTCTGGTCGACAAAGTTAAACGCACCACCGATCCACTGGCCAAACTTGTGCATCGCTGGACCAAAGTTACGCGAGTTATACAGCTCTTCTTTCAGCCAGCTGTTGTTGAACTTATCGGTATAAGCAGTCAGTTCTTTGGCAAATAAGTCTTCACCTTCAGTCACACGCGCAACCGCCAGATCACCACCTTTTGCTACACCGGCAGCAATTGCTTCAAATACCGCTTCACCGCAGAGCATGCCGGATTTCATCGCGGTATGTGAGCCCTTGATTTTGGCAAAGTTCAGGAAGCCGGCATCGTCACCAATCAGCGATCCGCCCGGGAAGGTAAATTTCGGTAGCGAGTTAAAGCCACCTTTGGTCACGGCACGTGCACCATAAGAAATACGTTTGCCACCTTCCAGGTACTGCTTGATTAAAGGATGGGTTTTCCAGCGCTGCATTTCCATAAACGGATACATATGCGGGTTGGTATAGGACAGATCGACAATCATGCCCAAAGTCACCTGATTGTTTTCCGCATGATACAACCACCAGCCGCCTGAAGAACCGGTTTCAGACAATGGCCAGCCGGCACCGTGCATCACCAGACCTGGCTTGTGTTTCGCCGGGTCGATTTCCCACAGCTCTTTAATCCCGATACCGTAGTGTTGCGGATCTGAATTTTGATCGAGGTTGTATTTGGCAATTAAACGCTTGCCGAGGTGACCACGGCAGCCTTCAGCAAATAAAGTATATTTGGCATGCAGTTCATAACCCGGGGTAAAGTTATGGGTCGGTTCGCCATCCTTGCCAATGCCCATGTCACCAGTTTGAATGCCTTTCACCGAACCATCTGCATGGTACAGAATTTCAGCAGCGGCAAAGCCTGGGAAGATCGACACTTCCAGCTCTTCCGCTTTTTGACCCAACCAGCGCACCACGTTGCCGAGCGAGATGACATAGTTGCCATCGTTATGCATGGTTTTAGGCACCATCCAGTGTGGCGCTTCTTGTGATTTTTCATCCGAGAGCAGGAAATAGGTCTTGTCTTCGGTCACTGGAACATTTAAAGGTGCACCTTCTTCCTTCCAGTTCGGGAACAGCTCATTCATGGCACGTGGTTCCAGTACCGCACCGGACAAGATGTGCGCACCGACTTCAGAGCCTTTTTCCACCACACAAACCGACAGATCGTTCAGGTTGTTTTCAATTGCAAGTTGACGGATCTTGATCGCTGCAGAAAGACCGGCCGGTCCTGCACCTACGATGACGACGTCAAACTCCATCGATTCACGTTCGATGTGTTCCATGTAGGATTCCTCATATCATTAGAAGGTGGCGACCGTCATTATTCCGGTGCTGCCATGAGTGTTCTGTATGCCCAGACACAATTTCAGTATCGTGCCTTTTATATTGTAGGCTAGTATAGTTTTAAACCTTGATCTAGCCAATTGGCTGAATCATATTATTTTTCCGTCAGCAGGGTCTTTAGTCATGATTAATCAAAATAATTCACCAAATCCGACGAAAAAAGTAGCTATTGGCGATGATAAAAATTTAAAAGACATTGCACAATACTTAAAAGATGCACAGGCCGGTCACAAAAGGTCAATCCCGCCTCTGGATCAATTTAACCCAAAGCATTGTGGGGCAATGGATTTAAAGGTAAAAGCCAATGGAGAATGGTGGCACGAAGGTCAATTGATCAAACGACAAGCCCTGATTGACCTGTTCTCAACCGTGCTCTGGAAAGAACAGGGAAAATTCTACTTAAAAACCCCGGTTGAGCAGGTTGAGATTGAGGTGGAAGATGAGCCTTTATTTGTCAATCAGGTCGACCAGGTCGAGATTGATGGAAAGACTTATATTCAATTCACTACGACCACCCAGGATATAGTGATTGTCGATCAGGAGCATGCAGTTTTTATGCGTGAATATGAAAGTGAATTACGTCCTTATGTACACGTGCGTTTCGGGATTAACGCCTTAATTCAACGCTCGGTTTTTTTTCATTTAATTGAAATGGGAGAGCTGCTTGAAAATGACAAAAATGAAACCATTTTAAGCTTACAAAGTGGCGATTTTTACTTGCAATTAGGCACCTGAGGTTTAAGCTTTGATCTTCCGATTTCTTGAACTGCTGAAAGTGAAACCATGACAGCCATTCATCCTGTTTATCCTTTAATCGATCCAATGCCCAAGGCACAAGCTGATGCACCCATCGGGATTTTTGATTCTGGAATAGGTGGCTTGTCTGTAGCACAAGAAATTGCCAGACATTTACCCAAAGAACGTATTGTTTATTATGCCGATACTGCACATGTGCCGTATGGGCCGCGAAAAGATCAGGAAATTCGTGAGCTTACGGCACATGCGATTGAATGGCTGTATCGGAAAGGATGTAAAGTCGCGGTGGTAGCCTGTAATACTGCTTCTGCATTCAGTCTGGATTATTTACGTGATCATTATGGAGAAAATTTTCCAATTATCGGTCTGGTACCAGCACTGAAACCGGCCGTTTTGCAAACTAAATCCAAAACCGTGGCGGTGCTTGCCACGCCTGCAACCTTTCGTGGTCAGCTGATTAAAGACGTCATCCAGCGTTTCGCAATTCCCGCTAATGTGAAGGTTATTCCTGTCACCTGTCTGGATTTGGTGCCTTTTGTGGAAAGTGGTGCACAGATGAGCCAGGCATGTTTAACCACCTTAAAAGAAATTTTGCAACCGGTGGTCGATCAGGGGGCCGACTATTTAGTTTTGGGTTGTACACATTATCCCTTCCTAAAACCTGCAATTCAGTCTATATTTGGTCAGAAACTGACATTAATTGACTCTGGGCTGGCAGTTGCGCGACAAACCGCCCGTATTTTGATTAAAAATCAATTGTTATTTGAGCAAGATCGAAATAATGGCTTAGCTATTGAGTGCTATGTGAGTGGCAATAATGCAGAACATTTAAAAACCGTGTTGCAGGTCCTCATTCCAGAAGATTTAACCTGGAATTTGAGCAATATGGGTGTTGAATAAGTAAAGAAATACAGCTAGTGTTCTGAAATATATTAGAAAAATATTTATATTGGGGTGTTGAATTATATTGTGATTGCTCAGAGATGAGTCTGTCAGGATATAATAAGCAATTGGAAGAGGATAACCAATGCTCGATAAGCGTTATCAGGTTTTTATTACCACTTCTGGCAGTGAAATGCAGCCGGAACGAATTGTTTTAGCTCAAACTTTAGTAGGCATGGGGTTCTTTTCCTGGGGCTTAGAACAACGGACACCTTTAAGCACCGCGTTTGCACGGCGTCAGATTGATGATTGTGACTATGTGATCCTGCTGCTGGGCAGTCAATATGGTGAACAGTCTGTGTCAGGTGTAGGTTATATGCATCTGGAATATATTTATGCAGTCACCAAACAGAAACCGATTATTGTGTTTATGCATGAAGATCCTGCCTCACGTGATGAGTCCTTGCATGACCAAAAACCTGAATTGCGTGAAAAATTTTTAGAGTTCCGCAAATTATTACAGCAAGAAGTGGATCAGGTTTTTACTTACCGTAGCCTGCGTGATCTGGAAATGGCCGTGCGTTTGAACATGCCACAAATGCTGGAGCGCTATCCGGTATCGGGATGGGTTAGACCGCAAAACACCCAGGCTTTACATGATGAAATTGATCAACTGAAAGCTAAAATTGAGCAGCTTGAAACCGAATTCGGAAAACGGGAAGTCGACCCGTTCCTGTCTTTGCCTAAAGTGTCCATGCAAGAAGTATTTTCTTTTGAATATCGTATGCATGCCTATCAAGATGGTAATTTTAAGGAACTGAAAATTCAGAAGAAGCTCACTTGGGCTCAGCTCCTGTCTATTTTGGGCAGCATGTTTGTCAATCCAACACCCGAAGAATATTTTTCCAAATGTATCAATGATTACTTGAATGATACGGGTCTGGCTGATGCCCGGGGGGAAATGCCACGTGCCCATGCCGTTGCCCGTGCACAAATTAATATTCGTGCCTTACACAGTATTAAACTGCAAATGCGTCAAAATGACTGGATTGTCCCGTCAGGCCGTGATGACCGTCAACGGATGCTCTGGCAGCTGACCCTCAAGGGACAAAAGCTACTTGAAAGTAATTTGCTTGATAATGATCGTGTTTTTCAATTTAAATCTGCATTTTAATCCATATAAAGAAAGTGCAGAAAGCTGTTAAAGTAAAGCAGTTCATTTATATTGGAAAAAGGTCTGATGTCTTCTGCAGCTAAAACAAAAGTCACGATTATTTTGGCCAATTTGGGTACGCCGGATCAACCCACGGTCCCTGCAGTTCGTCGTTTTTTGAAGCAGTTTCTGTCCGATCAGCGTGTCATTGAAATCCCCAAGCCAATTTGGCAAATCATTTTACGGCTGTTTATTTTACCTTTTCGTCCCAAGCGTGTGGCCCATGCCTATGAAATGGTGTGGCAGAACGATTCTCCCATGCGTGAAATTTTGTTGGACCAAGTCATTGAGGTAAAAAAAACATTAACCGAACAATATCCTGAATTTGAACTCAATGTCATTCCAGCCATGACCTATGGCAATCCAGGCATTGATTCTGCCTTGAATCGCTTGTTACAGGATATTCCAGATCACATTATTTTATTGCCTTTATTTCCGCAGTATTCGGCCACCTCAACAGCACCTTTATATGACGCCCTCGCAAAATGGATTTTGACGCAGCGCAATTTGCCAGGTCTGTCCATTATTCGTGATTATTATCAGCATCCCGCATTTATTCAGGCACTGGCACAAAGTGTCCGGGACTATCAGGCCGTACACGGCCAGCCAGAAAAACTGTTGATGTCATTCCACGGCATCCCTCAGCCTTATGCGGATAAAGGCGATCCTTATGCCGATCGTTGCCGTATCACGGCACAATTATTGGCAGATGCATTGGGCTTATCTGAGGAGCAATGGGCCATCAGTTTCCAATCGCGTTTTGGAAAACAGGAGTGGGTAAAACCCTATACTGATGCCTTGCTGGAAGAATGGGGCAAGCAGGGAGTGAAATCGGTTCAGGTGATGAGTCCGGCTTTCTCCGCAGATTGTCTGGAAACCCTGGAAGAATTAGCGCTGCAAAATGCTGAAATGTTCCAGTCGGCAGGTGGTGGAGAATATGCTTATATTCCTGCGTTAAACTCTCGTCCAGATCATATCGCCTTGCTCAGCACACTGCTTCAGGCTAATCTTGATGGATTAAAGCAAACATTCGCTCACTAAATTTCCCTGAGGTTTCATATCATGCTGCAACTCAAAATTGTTCCGGTCACGGCATTTCAGCAAAACTGTTCAATTGTTTGGGATGCAGAAAGCAAAGAAGCCATTTTGATTGATGCAGGGGGTGAGGCTGAAAAATTAAAAGCCGAGGTGGAAGCTTTGGGTTTAACGGTGAAAGCCTTATGGTTGACGCATGGCCATCTGGATCATGCTGGAGCGGTGGGTGCTTTAAGCAAAGTCTGGAATGTGCCGGTAATTGGCCCGCATAAAGAAGATGCCTTTTGGCTCGACATGATTCAGGAAGCATCACAACGTTATGGCTTTCCAATTCCAGAAAAAGTTTCAGTCACTCAATGGCTGGAAGGCGGAGAGGTTTTAAAGTTGGGAGAGGAAGAATTTGAGGTTCGTTTTGCTCCGGGTCATACGCCGGGTCATGTGATGTTCTATAACAAAAACTATGGCCTGTTATGGACAGGGGATGTATTGTTTAAAGGCTCTATTGGACGGACTGATTTCCCTCGTGGCAATCATCAGCAGCTTCTCGATTCCATTCAACGTGAATGTTTTAGTTTGCCTGATGAAACCCAATTTATTTCCGGTCATGGTCCCTTAAGTACCATTGGTTTTGAAAAACAGCATAATCCTTTTGTAGCAGGTAAAGCAGGTTAATTTTGCCTGTTTTTTCCTGTAAAAGATTGATGAATTCATTTCATTAATCTCGATGAAAGGGTCCACTGCGCAGCTGTTTTAATTCCAGGGCAATAATAATGGCTGCAAGCATGAATAAAATGCCAATCGCAATAATAATGCCATCATAGGTATAAATTCCAAAAATCAGCCCCACAACACTGAAGCTGACAAACAGAAAAAATAGAATTTTTAAGCACCAAAGACCCATGGGGCTCTCCTTTTTATAGCTTTTAAAATTTATTGTTGTTCGTTTTTATCGTGATGAGGCTGTTATAGCCCAACTGTACTGTTTTTAAGTTTAGTTTTAAGTGTTCAATTAAGAAAAATTTTATTGCTATTCTTGTAGAAGGATTATAGTTTAAAAAGTGAGTACAGGTTATTCTTTTTATCGGTAAACGATATGAATTTAACAGTTGTAAAAAACTGTTTTTAAGTTGTTTTTGTGGGTAAATTTGAATTACGTAATGAAGAAAATAAGAAACAAATTTATAGGCACATGAACATTTCTCTATAAAAGGCTGACTTGTATCACGTGATTTATAGTTTATTATTTTGAGGGATGAATTGTGAAGCGACTATTGATAAAAATAGCCCTGTTTATATTTACTATTCTCATGTTGGCATGTTTGGGTTTGGGGATTTATAGTCAGGATTTACTCATCACTGCGATTGGTATCCTTCTGATTTTTTGTATTATTCTTTTGGTTTTAGAATATAAGAACATGCTTTCCAATCCATTTGACTAAGGTGGATCAATCCATTTTATCCACCTTTAGACGAGTTTTCCTGCGGATCACGCAAGACGATTAAAATTCATCTTGTTCGCCACTATTATCTGCTTGCGGTGCATCCTGAGTCGGCAGTTTATATTCATCACTGGCCCAGGCTCCCAGATCAATCATTTTGCAACGTTCTGAACAAAAAGGACGAAATTCATTGCCTTCCCAAGTGGATGGTTTGCCACAGCGTGGACACGGAAAAGTACGTGGCATGTTATTCTCCGAAGAAAAATAAGGATTCAATTAGGCAAATACAGTCGCTCTTGCTAGACTTGAGCGGATTTTTGTTAGTTTGATCTGATTATGCCAATTCGTCAATTTCAAGCACAGCGTATGCATGCGCCTCGTGATTTTCAAATGATTCGCCCAGATCCAGTTTGTGTGGAAATTGGTGCCGGTAAAGGTAAACATGCCTTGCTGTTTTCAGCTCAAAATCCTGAAAAAAAATTGATTGCCATTGAGCGCACACGTGAAAAATATCTGGCCATGCAAAAACAGCATGCTCTGGAAGGACAAAAGAATTTACAGGTGATTCATGCTGATGCCATGCCGTGGATTGTGCATGCATTATTGCCTGCTCAAGTGCAGCAGTTTTTTATTCTCTATCCGAATCCGGAACCGCATAATCCGGCGCAACGCTGGTTAAACATGCCATTTTTTGAGTTTCTGCTGTCACGCTTACAGCCGGGTGGAACAGTCACATTGGCCAGTAATATTCCTGAATATATCGCAGAAGCACAGCAGCAGTTGATTGAAGTCTGGAAATTGCCTTTTGTCAAAGAAGTGATTCCAGCTACATCGGCACGCACTCATTTTGAAATTAAGTATCTGGAGCGCGGTGAGTTGTGCCAGCAACTGATCATCAGCAAACCTGAAAGCTACCCGACACGTTTTGATGAGTTTATGCCTTTACAAGGACAAAATTCGGTTCAAGCGGTAGCAGCAGAAGCTGATATTAAAAACGCTGAATGAGTTGGTTATGAAAAAGCGTGTTGCAATTATTGGAGCGGGTCCCGCCGGTTTAATGGCCGCGGAACTGTTAAGCCAATATGATTACGAAATTCATGTTTATGAACAAAAGCCGTCTGCTGCACGTAAGTTTTTGATGGCGGGTAAAACTGGGTTGAATATTTCCCATGCCGAGCCAATCGAGCAATTTATTCAGCGCTACGATCAGGCAGAATGGCTCGCCTCTTGGGTAAAAAAATGGGATGCAAACTGGATTCAGCAATGGATGAAGGGTTTGGGGATTGAATCCTATATCGGCTCCTCAGGACGGGTGTTTCCGGTAGAAATGAAGGCGGCACCTTTACTTCGTGCCTGGCTAAAACGTCTGGCTGAACAGGGTGTGATCTTTCATTATCGCCATCAGGTCTTGAATTTAAAGGCTCAGCAATTGCGTATCCGGGATTTAACCACCCAGCAAGACAGCCAGCAGGGCTTTGATGCCATCATTATGGCTTGTGGGGCTGTATCCTGGTCGCAACTGGGCAGTGATGGGGCATGGCAGCAATGGCTGCTCGCGCAGGACATTGAAGCCTTTCAGGCCAGTAATGCCGGTGTGGAGCGTACCTGGTCCAAGTTTATGCAGCCGGTCTTTGGCCAGCCTTTAAAACGTGTAGAAGCCTGGGTAGAGGGTCAAACCAAAAGTATGGGTGATATTGTGATTACCCATTATGGCCTGGAAAGCGGGCTGATCTATAAGCAAGGGCGTGCACTGCGTCAGCAGCTTAAACGGGGCCAGACCATGCAGCTGTATCTGGATTTGCTTCCCGAGCAAAGCATGGAGCAATTGGCGAAAAAATTACAGCCAAGTAAAAAGCAGTCCTTAAGCAATGTATGGCGTAAGGCCGGACTGGATGCAGCCAAAGCCAATCTGGTACGTGAACTGGTTAAAAAAGACGTATGGAACGATCCGCTGGCTTTAGCCCAGCAGATCAAGCATTTGCCTGTTTTTTTAGCGGGATTCCGTCCGATCGAAGAAGCGATTAGCTGTGCGGGTGGGGTAAAACGCGATGTTCTATCGGAACAGTTGCAATTAAAGTCCAATCCGCATGTGTTTTGTTGCGGCGAAATGCTGGACTGGGATGCACCGACCGGAGGCTATTTGCTTACTGCCTGTTTTGCCACAGGTCGTGCTGCAGGCGAGGGTGTGCATGCCTATCTGGCTGCACAAAAATAACAGTGCATTATGTGGCCGGTTTTGAACTGTGATTTAAAGCATGCTAAGTTGCAGATTCAATCTTTATAAAAAATGCAGCAGTTATGTCAGAACAAAAGCAATATACAGGAAGTTGTTTGTGTGGCGGTTTGCGCTATGAAATTCGAGGCGAAATTGGCGACATCGTGCAATGTCATTGCCAACGTTGCCGTAAGGCCAATGGGACGGCCTTTGCCACCAACGCTCCAATTCGAAAAGCCGATTTTCACATTGTGCAAGGTGAACATTTACTGAAAAAGTTCCAGTCCACCGAAACGACCCAGCGCTGTTTCTGTAGCGATTGTGGCTCGCCGATTATCAGCATTAAAACCGATACGCCTGATCTGTATCGCCTGAGAATAGGCACGCTCGATACACCGTTGCAGCAAAAGCCGACGCAACATATTTTTGTGGCCTCCAAGGCAGAGTGGGATACCATCTGTGATGGTCTGCCACAATATGATGAACGGCCGTAGTCATGCTGAAACTAGTGATTAAAAGACCAAGGGATTACAGTATCCCTTTTTTACACACAAAATTTTAATAGCCAGATTCAGTTGTCCCGGATTTGGCTACTTCAGCTTTTTTTGTTTCGGCTTGTTTCATGTCCGGATATTGTGATTGCCAGTGTTCCAGCTGTTCCTGAGCGTGTAAAAATTCACCCAAGCCTTTGGCTTGATCTGCTGAGTTTTTAATGGGTTCTGCTTTTTTATCTTTGTGCTCATCATAAAGCTTGGCTTGAGCTTGCCAGTACTCCGCCATCAGCCCCTGAATATAGCGTCCCTGTTGCGTTTTTAAATTCAATTGTTTGAGCATGTTCAGGGCAGACTGGATATTGTCACGTTTACGATTGTAGGCAAATTCCTCTGTTAGTGAACCGTTCTCCTGCATTTTCACCAGTTCATCTTCCATTTCATCGCTCATTTGGGTAAAACGCGTGTCAAAGTCAGTCAGCAGGGCGATATCATGCGGATCATCCGGGGTTTTTTCAAAGGCTTTCACCGGTTCGGTAATCAGCTCCTGCATCACTTTATCTTCGGATTGAACTTTATCATTTGGAGATGGAGTACCGTCACGGTCATTACAGGCCGTCATCAGTACACTTGAGCACAGTAAAACAGGAAGAGCAAAATGTTTGAATTGACGTTGCATCATGATGGTTCCTTTATTTCTGATCGAGTGTTTTAAAGTCATAGGCATAGGTCACATAGGGGAATGCGATTTCATCTTGAGGATGCTTGCCTGTATACTCTAAAACGATCTGTTCAAATTCAGCTTTTAACTGCTGCTGTTCATGTGCTGACATGGCGGCAATAAAACTGGTAGAGAGCAGGCGTTTGGACACCACCTGTTCCACAGTGCCGACATGTTGCTGCTGAAACGTTGTGGTATTTTGTAATTGAAACAGCGCTTGCCGTTCAAAGACCTTTTTCCATTGACCGCTATGATAACGTGGCGTATTGCCTTCCAAAGGCTCAATACGGTCTGCCAGTGCTTTGACCCAGTCGACCTGAACATCGCGCTGATTCCAGATTAGGGCCAAATGTCCGGACGGTTTGAGCGCTTGATGAATTTGTGTTAATGATTCAAGATTGGCAAACCAGTGAAAGGATTGTGCACAGACCACAGCATCTATACTATGGGCGGTTAAAGGCAGAGATTCACTCGACGCCTGTAGCGTTTTAATGTCGGGATAGGCGAGTTGCAATTGTGTCAGCATGGCCTGAATAGGCTCAATGGCAATGATGTGTGAGGTCAGCTGTTTTAAGTAAGGTAAGAATTTGCCAGTACCTGCACCCAGATCAACCACCTGCGACTGTTCACCCAGTTGGAGCTGATCACGTAGCCAATTGACGATGTCTTGTGGATAACTCGGACGAACTTGTTGATAAAGTTCAGCGGCAGAACTGAAGCCTTTTTGAGCAGCAGGATGAAGTGATTGTGTCATATTTTGCGCTTTTTAATCTTCATGGCATCTATAAAATACCATAGTCGCTTTTCGTAAATAGGCAAGGTGTCTATTTGTAGCATTGATTCTGATAAAGGGCCGATTTGCTTCGGTGTGGAAATGGATAAACACATTATTTTTGAAGACGAACAAATTCGTGCAATCTTTCTGAAAGGCTCATCGGATGAATTGATTTTTTCTTTTGGCGATTTAATTACCCGCGCCAAAGGACTGTCGATTAATGCGGAAAAATCACTGCATAAGTATAACTTTAACGTGATTGGCATTATGCCGAAGCAGAAATCCTGGTTTCCTGAAAGTTCGATGCGCGAGATGTTTGCCCAGATTCAGGAACTGATTGCACCGTTTAAAACCCGGATTGGCTATGGTGGTTCCATGGGCGGGTATGCGGTCATCAAGTATTCCAACCTGCTGGATTTAAAGCGCGTAGTGGCGCTGGTGCCGCAGTATTCCATCAATCCTGAAGAAGTCGAAGACCCGCGCTATAACATGTTCTTTCATCCTGAACAGAATGCCCATATGCGCATTCAGCCTCAGGATGTTGCAGCGGAACGTGAATATATTGTGGTCTATGACCCTTACTGTCCGGAAGACCGTGCGCATTATTTAAAACTTGAACAGGTGCTGCCAAAAATTCAGACCCTGAACCTGCCTTTTACCGGACACGATGCCATTGCGGTACTGGCCAGTTCAGAACTGCTGCATGACTTTTTATTGCATGAGTTTGATGCCAGCTATTTTTATCGCAAAATCCGTCAGGTGAAAAAGAACAGTAAGTTTTACTATCGTAAAGTCATTGAAAACCTGTTGCCCCGACACCGTAATGCCTTGGGTTCGATTTTGGTGAATAATGATTTGCAGCTGGACAGCCAGTTTTTTGATGCCAAGTTAAAGAACAATTTACTCAGGGAATTGCTGCGCAATAAAGAGGTCAGTCAGCAAGATTTACTGAAATTGGGCATACAGGTCAATTTGCCGCAGGAAAATCGGAGTCAGTTACTGGACTGTTTTGGTCATGGTCTGGTATTTAATGTGATTAGCCAGAAGATTGAAAGCTATGCGGCCAGCGCTATCGCCCTGAATCATAAATTTCTAATGCCGATCTTTGCCAAGGGCAGTGGACTGGTACACATTTCAATGAATGACGAACGTTTTATCGTGGCCATGAATGACCGGCAAGTGATGAAACTGTTCAGGGAACAGGAAGCTTTAGCCGCTGGGATGCATCCCTTGGTCATTAAAAAATATAGTGATTTTTATCTGCTTAGTTATAAGCATTTAAACCTTAGCAATAACGAATATGGCAGTCATGAGTTTGTGGAAGATGCTCCTGAAACTGCGCAATTTGTGACCCAGCCTGACCCGTTATCTGCGCTATAGCCTATAGATTCAGGGTTGAGCATGCACCCCAATTTGTTTTAATTTTGATCACTTGCTTTATCTTTAAATCGGTCTAAGATAGAACGGTAAGGCAAGTTTCCATGACTCAAAATTAAACAACAAATAACGGGTGCTTCAGGATGAAACGTGATTTTATACTGGCTGTACTTTTAACCATCATCTCTATATTCATACCTTGCTATGCTTTCGCAGACAGTCTAGATCCGACTTATATCATTATGGGCGGGGGAATGCTTGTGGTGTTTGCCCTGGCAATTTATGTATTTTATGAAATCTACAAGTCGATTCAGCTGCATATCAACAAACCCACTAAATAGTGGGTTTTGTATTTTTCATCTCTAAATTTTGTTGAAAAAGAATGTAAAACTGGCTTTTAATGTCTGGGCAATAATTTTTAGATATTCATCAAAATCAGCCAAGGGAAGCAGTATGAAAGCCGTATTTTTAGATTATGAATCGCTGGATAAAAATGATCTGGATTTCAGTCAGCTTGAAACTGTATTTGATGAGCTGAAACTTTTTCCAACGACGACCCAGGCACAGCTGCTCGAACGTGTACAAGAGGCAGAGGTCATTATCAGTAATAAAGTCGTGGTCGATGCTGCTACCTTGCAACAATGTCCACAGTTAAAACTGATTTTAATTTCGGCAACGGGCACCAATAATATTGATCTGGTTCAGGCACGTAAACAAGGCATTGTGGTGTGCAACTGTCAGGGGTATGGCACTGCGGCAGTGGCACAGCATACTTTAAGCTTGATGCTGGCCTTAGCAACATCATTACTCAAATACGACCGTGCCGTAAAGCAAGGCGAGTGGAATAAGGCTTCACAGTTCTGCCTGCTGGATTTCCCGATTATTGAGTTGTCTGGCAAAACACTGGGTATTGTCGGTTATGGTGAATTGGGACAGGCTGTGGCAAAGCTGGCTGAAGCTTTTGGTATGAAAGTGCTGGTTGCATCCTTAGCAAACCGTCCTGGTGATGCGAGCCGTGTGCCTTTTGCAGAACTGTTGCCGCAAGTGGATTTCCTGAGTCTGCATTGTCCCTTAACTGACGATACCCGTGATTTAATTGATGCCCAGGCTTTCGATGCCATGAAACCAAGCGCATTTTTAATTAACTGCGCACGCGGTGGAATCGTCAATGAAGCAGCTCTTGCTGATGCTTTACGTCAGGGCAAAATTGCCGGAGCTGCCACCGATGTGCTCACGGTTGAGCCGCCTAGACAAGGTAATGTACTGTTGGCTGATGATATTCCCAACCTGATCATTACTCCGCATAGTGCATGGGGCAGTGTCGATGCACGGCAACGGATTGTGCAACAAATGCAGCAGAATGTAGTGGCCTTTAAAGCAGGACAACCGATTCGACAGGTCAATTAATTTATCTTTTCAATCAGCCTCTCACACAGAGGCTGATTGCTTATAATCAACTTGATTTATAAATCGGCGTTGGTTTTCCTATACAGCTTGTACTTGAGCAGCCAGTCATATGTAGGTGCAAATTAATTACTGGTTGAAGATTCACTGAGCGGATGCGAAATAATCGGTGCAGGCTGATCATTTGGACTGCCAATAATATGATCTTTAGTTTCAGTTATTTTTTGATTGACCGTGGCTGCTGCGTGTTGTGACTTTTCTTTGGCAACGGCAGATTTTTCAGTGGCAAAGTCCTTGGTGCCTTCCCACGCATTTTCGACTTTTGGTTTTACCTTAGCGATTCCTTTTTGTGCCGCTGTATCCACCTTTTCCGCTGTGTTCTGAACCTTCTGCTGGGCCTTATGACCGAGCACTTTAAAGATATTGGGATTATCTCCATAAGGTGCAGGATGGCTGTGCGCGGGTGTCGGTGCTGTAACTTTGGTACTGGTTTGAGCCAAAACAGAGGTGGATACCAAAATGGCACTTGTAATCAATACCGTTTTCATCATTTTCATTGTAAGGATAATTCCTGTGCGAGTAATGGCTGCAATCTAATTCAATTTTCTGTTGGATTTTATTCTAAGAGTGAATGATGGGGAAAATGTGGAATGTGGCGAAATTAATACAGATTCATTACATTTAAGCTCAATCTTCCGATTGTTTTATCCAAGAAAAAAAGCTCGTGAAAATGAGCTTTTTATACAGTCATTTAAAAAGATACCTTATTTTTCAATTTCCTGAGTGGGATCGGCTGAAGCTGCTTTTTCAGAATACGGATTCAGTTCCGCATGGGTTTGACCGTTAATATCCATATTGCTGGGATGTGAATGGTTGCTATTTTTACTTGGGATAGCATTTTTAGCGGCAAAGTTCTGGGTGTTTTCTGGGGAGTCTGGCTTTGCAGTTCGAGTTTTACTCATCTCTTCTTTACTGCTATGAACGATGTCAGCAGTATTTTGATCACTGTGTTTAGCTTTTAGCTCTGAAGTTGCTTTGGTGTCTGGGTTAGCAAAAAGGGAAGTACAAGCTAAAAGTGCTGTGCTCATCACTATTGTTCTGATTGTTTTCATAGCCCGATTTATCCTTGCATGATAAAACTCGAGTGTTTACCGAGTTATAAGAGCACCATCATAACCAGTTTAATGGATGAGTTCGGAATCAGAGATTAAATTCACACGTTTTCGCAACACCGAATAACAATCTGCCGCAATATGTGAAAATAATTTACAAACTAAAATATATAAGTTTTTGATTTTTAATATTTTATAAGAGTTGTACTGCTTTAAGCCATGCACTTGGAAGTTTAGTTTCTCTATCTCTTTGAATGTAAAACAAAGAATCACTAAGTCCCAATAGATTCAGTGATTCTGATGGGGGAATTAGTTACATTGGGCCAAGGCATCTTTATGGAAATGATGGCGCAGGGCAAGGAAGTTTTTTTGTACTTCTGGGCTATGCAGGTCAAAATTATTGGCGGTGCTTGAGCCATCTTGGGCAAAGGTGGTTGCACCACCCGAAATTAGGGTATTGCCTTTAAATGACCAGTGTTCTATGGATTTTCCTGCTTTGAGGTTGCCGGTAAATTCAATCACGCATTTATCAATAAATTTAGTCAGTTTGGCTTTGTTATCCACTGTGTCTGGATAGACTTCCAGATTCTGAACTTCTTGTAATACGCCGGTTTCAAGTTGTGGGATTTTAGGCGCAGTTGTACACGACGTAACAGCAATACCCGCAAGACCAGTCAAAATAAGCATTTTAAATTTCATATGATTCTTTCTTGTTGAGTGTTGTTAGTTTGAGTATAGGGAATCGGATGAAAATTGGCTATAAAAACTAGTTTTCAATTACTTCGAATATAGCTTCATCATAATTTATTTGGATTAACATTTTTTCACCTTTTGAGGTCGGCTCAATCTTAAGTAAAAACAATCCACTATTCAGTAATAAGTCATTAAGATTTTTGAAGCCATACTCTGTTTTGATTTTCTTATTAGCATTAGGAAATTTTTTGTTAATTGATACGCCTACTGTTGTAAGTGAAATCCAACCGTCATTTTTTTTATTGTTAATGATTAATTTTTCAATCTCTTTGTAAATCTCATCTGAAGGAAAGATGAAACGTGCTTTGAACAAATCAGATTTTAAAAAATCAATTTGAGTCTCTAAGCTTTTTTGAGCATTCAAACAATATTGCTCAAATTGATCTAAAAAAGGTTTATGTTTTTTCTCCAGATTTAATAGAAAATCGACAGCTTCTTTAGATTCATCGAGATTAGATAAATTATATTTTTCTTGAAAGTGATGTGCTATAAAATTTCGATCAGTAACAAATTCTTGAAATTGACTGTTTAGTCTTTGATGGTTATGTTCGCATAAATTAAAAGATATTTTCATATCTAGACGAAGAGTATTGTTAGGTTCAGTAATGATTGTATCTTCTTCTAGGGGATTCACGAGAAATAATGAATTTAAGGCTTTTGTACTTAAGCCACCTAAAGTTTGATTTTGAACAGATGGTTCTATAACCAGAGGTGAATTATTGGGCTTAGAAATAATAGTTTTATTTATCTTCATGAGGGTTTTTAGCCTCATTTCTATTGTTTGAAAACGAATAAGATGTTTTCCAAGTAAGGAATAAATTCTCTCTCTAATTTCTTCAATATTTTGCATTCTAAAAAATCATAAAAAACCCCACTCATTTATAGCGGGGTTTTTTATGATTTACAACCAATTATAGCTTAGTGCTGAAGCACCGAAATATCCGCAACCGCAGTAAATAAACCACGAAGCTGAGCGAGCATACGTAAACGGTTAGCTTTCAGGTCAGCATCATCAGCCATCACCATTACGCCATCAAAAAATGCATCCACTGGTGCACGAAGCGCAGCTAAAGCTGACAATGCAGCAGTGTAGTCCTTGGCAGCAAATAACGGCTCAACCACAGGCGTGATTTTCGCAAGTTCAGCGAATAATGCTTTCTCAGCATCTTCAACCAGATTCGCTTCAACCACAGCACCCTCAGGTGTTGCTTCTTTAGCCAAAATGTTGGCAACACGCTTGTTGGCAGCAGCAAGCGCAGCCGCTTCAGGCAATGCACGGAAGTGATTTACCGCAGTTACGCGTTTGTCAAAATCAAGTGGAGATTTTGGCGACAATGCTTGAACAGCTTGAATCACATCAACAGCCACGCCCTGGTCTTCGTATTTCGCACGGTAACGACCTTCCAGGAATGCAACAGCATCTGCCAAAGTCTTGTCATGGTCTTTCAATACATCGCCATATGAAGCTAAAGCAAGTTTGATTAGGTCTTCAATCGACACATCCAGCTCATTTTCAGTCACAAGACGTAAGATACCAATTGCAGAACGACGCAGTGCAAACGGGTCTTTAGAACCTGTAGGCGCTTGACCAATACCGAAAATACCGGTCAAGGTATCCAAACGGTCGGCAAGGGCAATGGTTGTACCAGTCTTGGTTTTCGGTAACACGTCACCTGCGAATTTAGGCAAGTATTGCTCACCCAAAGATTCAGCAACTTCAGCATTTTCACCTTCAAGACGTGCGTAGTAAGTACCCGCAATCCCTTGAAGTTCCGGGAATTCCCCAACAAGCTCAGAAGTTAAGTCACATTTCGCAAGCAGGGCGGCTTTTTCAGCGTCAGCAGGGTTCGCACCTGTGATCGGCGCTAACGCTACAGCCAATTTTGCAATACGAGTCGATTTATCCCAAAGTGTACCCAATTCAGCTTGGAACACCATGTTGGCCAGTTTTTCTTTACGCGATGCCAGCGGTTGCTTTTGATCTTGCAGGAAGAAGAACTCAGCATCTGACAAACGTGGACGAACCACTTTCTCGTTACCTTCAATAATTTGTGTCGGATCTTTCGACTCAATGTTTGACACAGTAATGAAGTAAGGTTGCAGTTTGTTGTCAGCATTTACCAAACAGAAGTACTTCTGGTTGTCCTGCATCGTCGTGATTAATGCTTCTTGCGGAACAGCAAGGAAACGTTCTTCGAAGCTTGCACGTAACGCAACAGGCCATTCAACCAATGCAGTCACTTCATCACGAAGGTCAGCTGGAACAATGGCAATAGCATTCACTTCATCAGCCAATGCTTTGACTTGCTGATCAATGATGGCTTGGCGTTCTTCAAACGACGCTACAACGTGCGCTGCTTTTAATTTAGGTAGATATTCATCTGCATTGGCTAAGCTAATGGCTTCAGGCGCATGGAAACGGTGACCATAAGTCACGTTGCCTGCTTTGTGATCCTGAATAGTTGCATCAATCACGTCGTTGTCTTTAAGTAACACTACCCATTTAACTGGACGTACGAATTCGGTACGGCTAGCCGCAGAACGCATGCGTTTAGCAATTGGTAGGTTGTCTAAAGCAGTTTGTAAAATTTGTGGCAGTAAAACGTCAAGGCTTTGACCTTTCACGTCTTTTAAATAGCACACTTTTTCAACTTTACCGGCCTGGAAAGTCGATACTTGATCAACCGTAATGCCTTGACCACGCATAAAGCCTTCAAGTGCTTTGGTTGGTTTGCCTTCAGCATCAAACGCTGCTTGTTTAGCAGGGCCGTCAAAACGTTTTTGTGTATCTGCTTGTGCGCCTTCTACATTGACAATTTTCAATGCCAGGCGGCGTGGTGCTGCATAAGCTTCAATTGAGTCGAAAGCCAGACCAGCATCTTTTAAGCCTTTTTCGGTTTCGGCCTGAAGGGCATCACGTAATTTTTTTAAGCTTTTTGGTGGGAGTTCTTCACAGCCAAGTTCAAATAAAACAGTATGTTTAGACATTATTTGTTCTCCGCTGCTTTTTCTGCTTGAGCTGCTTCTGCTTCAACTTGTGCTTTTAACTGCGCCAATACTTCGTCACGTAAATGTGGTTCTGCCATTGGGAAACCCAGTTTCGCACGTGCTGCCACGTAACTTTGCGCAATGGCACGCGCCAATGTACGGACACGTAAAATATAACGCTGACGTTCAGTCACCGAAATCGCACCGCGAGCATCCAGCAGATTAAAGCTGTGTGATGCTTTAATCACCTGTTCATATGCAGGCAATGGCAGTTCAGCTTCCATTAAGCGCGTTGCTTCAGCTTCGTAGAAGTCGAACAGCTCGAACATTTTGTCGACTGGTGCATATTCAAAGTTGTAAGTGGATTGTTCCACTTCATTTTGATGGAATACATCACCGTAAGTTACCGTACCGAACTGGCCTTTGGTCCAGACCAGATCGTAAACCGAGTCTACACCTTGCAGGTACATCGCCAGACGTTCCAGACCGTAAGTGATTTCGCCTGTCACCGGGTAACATTCAACACCACCGACTTGCTGGAAGTAAGTGAACTGGGTCACTTCCATACCGTTCAGCCAAACTTCCCAGCCCAAGCCCCAAGCACCGAGAGTTGGTGATTCCCAGTTATCTTCCACAAAACGGATGTCGTGGGTCAGGGTATCAATACCAATGGCTTTTAACGAATCGAGATAAAGCTGCTGGATATTGTCCGGGTTGGGCTTAAGCACCACCTGGAACTGATAATAATGTTGTAAACGGTTCGGGTTTTCACCATAACGGCCATCTTTCGGACGGCGTGAAGGTTGTACGTAAGCCGCGTTCCATGTTTCTGGTCCTAACGCACGAAGGAAAGTTGCAGTGTGGAATGTCCCTGCACCCATTTCCATATCGTAAGGTTGTAACACTACACAACCTTGTTCAGCCCAGTAGTTTTGTAAGGCAAGAATTAAGCCTTGAAATGTATCAATATGCGATATGGCGCGACTCATGTAGCATCCATTAAAATTAGAGAAAAATTGGCTCTAAGTATAAGGATTTTGCAAAGGTGTGGCAAAGGTTTCAGGACAAGAAATCAGCTGTTTAAAAATGATTCACAGATTTATTGATAAATATAAGATATAAAATAAATACATCTTTAATCGTTAGCATTCTATAATTTGCAACTTCTTCCCCAAAACAATAAAAGGCGTGCTGTGTTTCATTCCCGACTCGAATGGCTAAATACCCTAAAACCCAATTTCAAGATTCTTCCTCTGAAAGACCGCCTGCTGTGCGGTTTGGGTGCATTACTTGGACTGACACTTTCATCTTTCATAAGCTGGTGGGTGCTGGGAGATATCAACGCATGGTATATCGCGCCGATGGGTGCATCTTCAGTATTACTGTTTGCCGTGCCTGCCAGTCCTTTGGCACAGCCGTGGAATATGGTGATTGGAAATATCATTGCAGGAGTCATTGGGGTGACTTGCGCGGCCTATATTCCGAACCTGACCGAAGCCTTTAGTGTGGCGGTGGCATTGTCTATTTTTCTGATGATGACCACGGATTCCTTACATCCACCGAGTGGGGCGGTGGCGATTACTGCCGTTTTGGGTGGCGAAGCGGTACATCAGCTGGGATATTATTTTATTTTTTATCCGGTTTTATTAAATTCGGTCCTGTTGATGTTTGTAGCGATTATCTTTAACCGTCTTTTAGGAAAACAGTATCCGCAAGTCGCCCAGATCAACCAGCGTTCTCAAGACCCGACACCCACGCAAAAAGTCACCATTCAACCGCAAGATATTCAGGCCACATTGGATCAGCAGACCGAGCTGCTGGATATTAGTGAATATGACCTGCAAAAAATTATTTTAGCAGCCCAAGAAAAAGCCAATGCTCGGGGCATGAGCCAGTTTAAGTGTCAGGACATCATGACCAAAGATGTGATTAGCTTGAATGAAAATGATGATATCCATTCTGCACTGGATAAATTCAAACACATGAATTTAATGAGTCTGCCTGTGATCAATGCCCAGCAGCAACTGGTTGGTACGCTGGCTTTATATGAAGTAGTGGAATGGTTTAAGCGTGCAACCGATTTACGAACCACCTGGCAGCGTCAGGTCAAGGATATTATGGTGCGCCAGGTGGTGACGGTAAAGCCGGAGCAACCGATTCAGGACCTGGTGCCTTATTTTGTCGAGCGTTCATTTAACTATATTCCTGTGGTGGAAAAACAGAAAATGGTCGGCATTATTAGCCGTGCCGATATAATTGCGGCATTGAACCAGCAGTTGAATGTAGCGGCATAAAGCAGAAATGAAGCAAAAAAAAAGCTACGACTGATTGGGGGAAAAGTCGTAGCATAAAACGAACTCAACTCATGGGGTTCAACGGGATGTTAGCGATTTTGATCCGGATTTACCGTGCGGATCGGGTTGTTATAGGCTGATGCCTGACCAAACATGGTATTGGGCTGTTTAGGGATCACCAGCCACAAAATTAAATACACCAAGATTCCCGGGAATGCTGCGCTCATGCCAGAAACCAGAACGAAAATAATGCGCAGTAAAGTCGCATTCCAACCAAAACGTTCAGCAATACCGCCCATTACACCTGCAATCATGTTCTGACGCTTAGAGCGATATAAACCAACATTGGCCATCTAGGTCTCCTTAATAAAAATAACAAAGCAGTTAAAACAACATGCCTGTAATAAAAAAATGGAGATGAACCCTTCTTTTTAAAGGGGCATGCCATAAAAAATAGTTAATTTATGTAAAGCTAAGGGCTTAATTGCGAGGTCGTCATTTAAGATATGTTTTGTTGAATAAGTTGATTTATATGAATAAAAATCAACAAAATATTCCCATATGTGTGAGGGTAAAATGATGATCCGTGCTTTAGTCTTTATTGTGTACATCGGCAAATATGGCTATGGAAAGCCAAACAAAATTTAACTCTCAGGAGGGAGAGCGGTGTTTCGAAAAGCGAATTATGGTGGTTTTTTCTTGGGGGTGATTTGTGCAGCTTTGCTGGGTTGCAATAAGCCTTTAGAAGACTCTGTCGCGCAACAAATAAAAAAAGAAACTCCAACGAATAGCGATGAGCAGGCTAGAAGCCTGACTGATGTTGCAGGGCGGGCGACTGTTCCGGTGGAACAGGCAGAATCTAGAATCAAAAAAGCCATTCCAGACTGTGCTGAGCCTTATATTGGCCGTTATCAAGCCACGATCAGTTGTGATGATCCTTTTGTCAGATGTAAAGATGGTACAGCAGATTATATTATTAATTTACAGGAGGATGGAATTGCCCATCGCACCCTGATCCATTCGGGGCAAATCAGCTTCGCTTCAAATCTGTATCACCGGCAAGATCGCTGGTCTTATGATAGGCAAAATCATCAGGTGATTTTGCATCGCTCAAATGGGGTGGAATTTTTCTATGATATTGATAAAGATCAAAATCTGGTCATGGATTTGGACAAGATTGCGCATGCTTCTGTCTTAAACGAGCAATATTTTGCCGAAGGCAATCCCTTTCCACAACAGGCATATCGTTTGGTTAAAGAGAAAGTCAGTTAAAGAAAAATTGGATGGTGTTTTCATTTAACCAGACTTGCAATTCAAGAGGGGGAGAAATGCTGTAAATGTGGAGCACTTTTTATTATATGGGCGTGTGGATATAAGATGAATAATAAAAAATCTGGTGGGTTGTGAGGGGCTCGAACCCTCGACCAATAGATTAAGAGTCTACTGCTCTACCAACTGAGCTAACAACCCTGAGCAAGGATTAGTGAACTTAAAGCATCGCTTTAAGGGTTCACCCGAGTGCAAGAAAAAAAATCGAAGATTTTTTACAGATGCATTGAAGCATTGTGTTTTGCAACATCGGTCTAGCAAAATTTCGAGAATGGCGAATCAACCGAAACGGTGTGGTTTGTCTTGGTCGGAATATTGCAGGTTTCGTTTCTATTGTAGTACAGAAAGAAGCCCTAAGAAAGAATGGTGGGTCGTCCGCGATTCGAACGCGGGACCAACGGATTAAAAGTCCGCTGCTCTACCAGCTGAGCTAACGACCCATTCAGAAAAGGTGCTTTAAAAGCTAAAAAAGCTTCATGTCAGAAGCCTTTGAGAAGATGGTGGGTCGTCCGCGATTCGAACGCGGGACCAACGGATTAAAAGTCCGCTGCTCTACCAGCTGAGCTAACGACCCATCTCTAGATCAATCAAAATAAGTGGTGGGTCGTCCGCGATTCGAACGCGGGACCAACGGATTAAAAGTCCGCTGCTCTACCAGCTGAGCTAACGACCCTGAACCAACATTCAGAACTTGTCCGAATGTGCAGTGCAAGAAAAGAAAGAGTTTTCTCAACACCACTTCGTTTTGATGGAGCGTATTGTAGCAAGTTATCAAACGAGCGCAAGTAAAAATTAGCAAACTTGTTGATGTTTGATTATAAATACAACAAATTTGCCTAATCTTATAAAAAAATAGCGGTTCTGCAATTAGAAACGGTATTGATAGGCTTGAATATTGTTGAATATCTCCGCAGTTAAATCACAATATTCTGTCGCATTTGGCAGAAGGACCAGTAAACGCTCATCGGTCTTGTTGGGGGCGAAAGCCTGTTCTTTGAGGGTATTCTTTTGATATTTAAATGTGCCTGTCGTTTCTACTTGAGACTGAACACGTAAAAATACCGGAACAGCATAAGCCGGCAAACATTTTTTGAACTCGCTTGCCATTTGCTTTAAGTCTTGTGCAGTTAATTCTGCACCCTCATTCAAGGTAATGGCTGCCATGCCGGCACGACCATTGGTATGGGGAATTTCAACGCCGTAAACCACTGCCTCAGCAATTTTTTCATATTCACTGACTACATTTTCAACTTCAGTGGTAGACACATTTTCTCCTTTCCAGCGGAAAGTATCCCCGAGGCGGTCTACAAACTGGGCATGACGGAAACCGATATCGCGTACCAGATCACCGGTATTAAAGAAAGCATCTCCATGTTTAAACACATCTTTTATAATCACTGATTTATTTTTTTCCGGATCGGTATAGCCGTCAAAAGGTGAGCGGCGGGTAATTTTTCCCACCAGTAAGCCGACCTCGCCTTTTTTCACTTTTTTACACCAGCCTTTGGCATCTCTCACCGGCTGATTAGTTTCCTTATCAAATTCAATAATCGCATAAGGTGTTGGAGAGAAGCCGACTGTGTTGTCAAAGTTAAACACGTTACTAAAGCCTACATTACCTTCACTGGATGCATACAGCTCAAGTACCTCTTCAATCCCGAAGCGTTCCTTGAATTTATCCCAGATATTCGGGCGCATGCCATTACCGATCATTTTGGTGACACGGTGACCTTTTTCCAGTTCAGATGGGGGAGCATCCATTAAATAACGGCAGAGTTCACCGACATAACCAATGGCTGAAGCATCAAATTTTTTGACATCCTTCCAGAAAGCAGAGGTTGAGTATTTACGGCGTAATGCAAATGTTGCACTGCTTGCAATCACGCCACACCAGCACACTACAATACCGGTGGCATGATACAGCGGCAGGGTACAGTACATGACATCATCAGGTTTTAAATCCAGCACGTGACCATAGGTGCCATAAGCCAAAGTCCAGCGGCTATGTGTGAAAATGACCGCTTTAGGCAGGCCGGTCGTGCCTGAGGTATAGATGTAAAATAAGCCATCTTTACCTTGAATGGTGTGCGTGGTCGGAGTATTAAATTTTGGAAATTGGTCGGCTTTTTCCGCAAGGTTGGTCCAGCCCTGAGGGGCTTTACCGGCATCCACCTGTGTAGCTTGATCGGCAAACCAGTGAAAACGGTCTGCTGCCAGTTCTAGGTCCTGACGAATATCTTCTACAGCTGCACGGCATTCTTCACCGGCAATTACGGCAATCGGCTTGACCAGATTGATGCTGTGGGTCAGTGCTTTACCGCTTTGTGAGGTGTTGACCAAAGCAGAGGTGACGCCAATTTTTGCCATGGCGATAACTGTAGCAATCAGTTCCGGACGGTTTTCTACCATCACCGCAATCACATCGCCTTTTTGTGCACCGAGCGATAAATAGAAGTGTCCAATCTGATTGGCCCATTCATTCAGTTCCTGATAACTGAATTTCTGATCTTCAAATAATAAAGCCATGCCGTGCGGATTATGTTTTACCGCTTTTTCAAAGGCAATACCCAAGCCTGCTGGAGTATTGGATGTGCGCAAATAGGCTTGTCTGAGACCACTCAATAAATGAGGGACTTTGCTGATGAATTTAGGTATTTTTGCTGCAACATCCGCAATATCAATAAGATCGCTCGGTGTAGTGTGGTTCATATGAATCCTATTTATTTTTTCATAATCCAATACAGTCTATTTGTTCGCAATACGCTTGCTGTGATTTGTACACTTGTCTTTTAATCGTTTCAATCTAGTGCAATCAACCTAATCTGACAAAAGTATCAAAAAAAACCTAGTCACCGGAATGACTAGGTTTTTTTATTTCACTGCATGAGAGCTAATTTAAAACAAATTACGACTCATTTGCAGGTGTTGCTTTCTTTGGTGGACGACCGCGAGGACGACGAGGACGGACAGGTTTGTCTCCATCTTCCCCTTCGGTTTTTTCAGCTTCTGCGGTTGGCTCGACCTGAGTTTGTACGTCCTGAGCAGCTTCTACCGCCAATTCAGCCTGTACTGGTTCAGCAGCCTGTTCGGTTTCCTCGGTAGCAATTACCGTTTCAGCAGCAACAACAGTTTCTGCAACAGGTTCAGCAACTACTTCAGTCACAACAGGCTCGGCCACTTCGGCTGGCGCTGTTTCTGCTTCTGTTACAGCAACAGTTCCGGCCGGCATTGCTTCAGCCGGAGCAGTTTCAGGTTGACTATGCGCCTGCTTTGCTTGCTCTAAAGCTTGTTCAGCAGCCTGTTTTGCCAGACGGCGACGTTCACGTGGATCATTTGCTACACGTTTGTCAGACACCGGTTTTGGTGGTGTCAAGTCCAGCACTGGTGCAGGTTCTGCTTCAGGTGCGGCTTTGGTGACTGCTACATCGCGTGTTACCGGCTGTGCTGGTGCTTCAGTTGTCTGAGTCGCGAGTGTTGCAGCATATTGCTCGGTAAATTTCACCAGGGCACGGTTGAATGTTGGAATTAAACCAAACTGTTCAATCAGCACTGAACAATCTTCACCATAGACATGGCGAATGAGACTGATCACGGTGTATTGACCCAAAGTTGGAACCTGAGAAGGGCTTAACTTCGGCGCCTGAGCCTGTCTTGCCTGAGCTTCACGCTTTTGGCGACGACGCATACGCGGATCGTTGCTGGCACGTTTTTCTGCAGGACGTGGCTTGTGTGGTTCATGAGTTTCAGCTGCAGCAGGTTTTTCTTCCTGCGCGACCACTGGTTTCTCGATGACCGGCACTTGTGCTTCAACTGTTACAGGAGCAGCCTGAATAATTGGTGCTTCAACTGCAGCAGGTGCCGAATTTAATGCAACAATTTCGGTTTTTGCCTGATCAACATTGACCAACAATGCAGTTGGCAGAACTTCCTGACGAGGTGTATCAATCACTTCGACCTTAGGTTCCCGTTCATTTACGACTACAGCAGCTGCAGTTTGTTGCGCTGGCTGTTCGTTTAATACGCTCTGATCGCGGTGGCGATTTGGGCGTTCCGGACGTTGCTGGTTACGACGGTCACGGCGTGGCACAGCATTTTGCTCGGTTTGCTGATCAGCATGTTGTTGTTCAGCGTGTTGACGACGAGAAGGGCGCTTGTTTTCACGTGAATCCTGGCGCTGTTCCGGACGTTGTTCTTGACGTTGCTCATGACGGGAAACCTGAACAATTTCTTCATGCACTTGATTTTGCTGATTGTCGTACTGAACTTGTTCACGTTGCTCTTTAGGCTTGTTACGCTTTTTATTGTGACGTTGCGATTTTTCTTCCTTGTCAGAATATTTATCTGCAACTTCACGCTGTTCCTGTTTGTTACTGGCAGGAACATTTGGCGTTAAGTAAGCATTGCTGCTTGTTGCCGCAACAGGTGCGGTCTCGACAGCTGTTGCCATCTGACCGAATTGACCGCGGCTCACGGCACCAGCATTGACCATTTGCTCGATGGCAGCAGCGGCGTTGTTAGCAGTGCGTGCTTGATCTACAGTGGTTGCCTGTTTTTGTACAAACAGGTTTTCTAACCAGGCACATGGACTTGTAGACGGTGCAGCAGGGGCAGCGGCTTGAGTTTGTTGTTGAATAGCAGGTTGCTGCTGTTTTTTCTTGTTGTTGCGCTCTGGCTGGCTTGAGGCTTGTTGAGCAGCTTGCTGGACTTGTTGCTCTTCACCTAAATGCCATTCAGATGCTTCATAACCCAACTCTTTTTCACTTGAACGGGTTGCTTCGGTACGTTCATAGCTGGTTGGGGCAAAACCTTCAGGATTATAGGAAATTTCGTAATGTGGTGTTTCCAGGTGCGGGTGAGGCAATACGGTTACACGGACGTTCGATGTTTGTTCCAGGTAAACCAGGCTGTGACGCTTTTCATTCAATAAGAATGCGGCAATTTCAACCGGAACTTCAACCTGAACTTCACCGTGGCGTTCACGCAGTGCAATTTCTTCCACTTTACGCATAATCGACAATGATAAAGAGCGTAAGTCACGTACCATGCCTGTACCATGACAGCGTGGGCAAACGTAACCGGTTGCTTCTTCCAGCGATGGACGCAAGCGTTGACGGCTCATTTCCATTAAGCCAAAACGCGACAATTGACCGAACTGGATGCGGGCACGGTCGCTTTGGGTCGCTTCACGCAGTTTCGCTTCAACCATGCGCTGGTTGCGGTCTTTGGTCATGTCGATGAAATCGATCACCACCAAGCCACCGATATCGCGTAAACGCAGTTGACGCGCAATTTCTTCTGCTGCTTCTAAGTTAGTGTTTAAAGCAGTGTCTTCAACGTCGTGACCACGAGTCGATTTAGCCGAGTTAATATCTATCGATACCAAAGCTTCGGTCTGGTCAATCACGATTGAACCGCCAGAAGGAAGTTTTACTTCACGTTCATAAGCCGTCTGAATCTGGCTTTCAATACCGAAATGGGCAAATAAAGGCTCATTTAAAGTATAGGTTTTGAGCTTGTCGATTTGACGTGGCATTACTGCTTTCACGAAGTTATAGGCTTCGTTATAGGCTTGTTCCGAGTCAATCAGGATTTCTGCAACATCATCACGTAAATAGTCACGAATTGCGCGTGTTACCACACCGGCTTCTTGATGGACCAGCATTGGTGATGGACCAGAACTTGCGGTGTTTTGGATTTGGGCCCAAAGATCCATCAAGTGTTGCAAGTCAAGTTGCAATTCTTCTTGCGAGCGGCCAATACCTGCAGTACGCACAATCACGCTCATGCCACGCGGAATATTCAGTGAGGCCAACATTTCTTTCAGTTCTTCACGCACTGAACCGGAAATTTGACGGCTGATACCGCCACCTTTCGGGTTGTTTGGCATAAGCACCAAATAACGGCCAGCAAGCGAAATGAAGGTAGAAAGGGCAGCACCTTTATTGCCACGTTCTTCTTTTTCCACCTGGACTAAAAGTTCGGTACCTTCAGTGATCAATTCGCGGATATTTGAAGTTTGGCGAGGATCTGCCTTGTAATACGAGTTTGCGATTTCACGCATGGACAGGAAGCCTTGACGGCCTGCACCATACTCTACAAAAACAGCTTCTAAAGAAGGTTCAACGCGAGTGACGTGACCTTTATAGATATTGGATTTTTTTTGTTCACGGGTACGATTTTCTAGATCGAAATCGTAAAGACGCTGACCAGTGACAAGTGCAACGCGAATCTCTTCGGCATGTGTTGCATTAATCAACATACGTTTCATGGGTGTAACACCTAATAGTGATACACAGCAGGACATCGCTATACACGTAGCGAACATCACACATTACGGATCAACACCCAGATCTCAAAATGACGCAATTGTGGTCTGAGCTTTTTTACCGGCCTTTTTTTGGGCTGCGGTTTTTTGATTCACGTATTGAAGATGGCAATACGGCTTCAATCTTATAAACGATTAAAGTCACCTGAACGATTCACTGGCGGACAAACGGT
This sequence comes from Acinetobacter sp. YH01022, assembly GCF_013420235.1. Classification (NCBI taxonomy): domain Bacteria; kingdom Pseudomonadati; phylum Pseudomonadota; class Gammaproteobacteria; order Moraxellales; family Moraxellaceae; genus Acinetobacter; species Acinetobacter sp. YH01022. The sequence continues at coordinate 163,514 of NZ_VOYP01000002.1, forward strand.
GCATTAGATGTGAGTAACTTTCACTGTCACGTAGCTTGAAGATCGTCCCTTCATTAATTCATGATCGGGCGTCTTGATACGGAATTATCATCGTATCTTTGCTTTATGTGCAGATCCAATGCATCAACGTTGTAGCCTGAATGCGACTTCAGGGTGCGATTAATCTGATGTGTATCAGTTTACGTTTAAAAACCAACTAGGTTGGCGACATATTTTTTAGGGCAAACTGATTTATGTACGAAGTACAATTAAACGCAACAGTTTGCTTTTTTGCCGATATAATAAGCCTTCGGCGTCGGCATATTCTTTAGGGACCTTTCCGTATTTAATGTGAATGGTGAAATTTAATATTGAGCTTCAAAAAAGATTGAAGTGATTAAATTTTTTCACACTAACGGTGGTATCCGTGCGCTGACTATATCAAACCTTGCATCATCTGCCTATGGGCTAAGCTTATCTTTCTTGTGTAAAGCATAGCCCAAGTGATCAGTTTTTAATCAATTTTAGTATTTTTTGGGTCATCGTAACTGTATGAATTCTACGCAAGAATGGCAAAGTGTCACCTGGTTTGAAGTGGACGAGCATCAATTGGGTCAACGCATCGACAATTTTTTATTTTCCAGACTTAAAGGTGTACCAAAAAGTCGGATTTATCGTTTAATCCGTGAAGGACAGGTTCGGGTCAATAAAAAGCGCGTTAAGGCGGAAACCAAACTGAATATTGGTGACCAGATTCGCGTTGCACCAATTCGTTTTGAGCCTAAAGATGAAACGGCGGCACCAGTATCGGATAAAGTGGCGCAAAGCCTGCTTAGTCGAGTGGTGTATGAAGATGAAGGCCTGATGGTAATAAACAAACCTTCAGGGATTGCCGTGCATGGCGGTAGTGGTGTGGCGTATGGGCTGATTGAAGGACTGCGTGCAGCCACCGGCAAGAAATATCTGGAACTGATTCACCGTATTGACCGCGATACTTCGGGACTGGTGATGATCAGTAAAAAACGCAGTACTTTAAAAACGCTGCAAGATTTATTGCGTGAACACAAAATCAAAAAAACCTATGCCGCGATTGTCAAAGGGCAGGTGAGCCTGGATCAACAGCTGATTGATGCCCCTTTGCACCGTTATGAGCTGGCCAATGGTGAGCGCCGGGTTCGTGTCTCTAAAGAAGGTAAAGACAGTAAAACCCAGTGGAAGGTAGCAGAGCGTTTCATGCATGGCACACTGGTTTACGCTTCACCACTGTCTGGCCGTACCCATCAGATTCGTGTACATGGTTTGAGTATTGGTCATCCTTTAATTGGTGATGATAAATACGGTCATGAGACTGAATATAAGGGGCCAAAGCCGCGTCGTTTATGTTTACATGCCATGCGTCTGGAAATTCCGGGTTATCCGATCATTGAAGCACCTTTGCCTGAAGATATGCAGAGTCTGGTGGCGCAGCTCAGAGCGCAGAAGAAGGATAAGCCGGTCGTTACTTTTGATGACTAGTAAGTTTTAATCCTCTCCCTGAGATACCGTCTTAGTAGTCAATCAGGTTTTGAGATTATTCGACCAATAAATAATCTCTTTGATAGGCAGTCTGATGTTTTAAAACGCCATAACACAGATGTATAAGCTTGCGCATTGCAGCACCT